>JBEVXT010000818.1:6426-12628 GCA_040505955.1 Sedimenticola sp.
AGTGCAACAAGCAGGTCATGAATGATATCCAGGTCATAACTCCAGAAAACCAGCAGTGCTGCGCCCGTTACTATCGGCGTCTTCCACCCTTTGCCCTCCGCATGCACTAAAAAATAGCGCCAGTTGAAAACCGGGGTCATGGCAACCTCAAATACCACCGAAAGCACCAGAATCACAAAAAGCACATCACCAACTTTTTTTATCTCGGTGCTGCTGATAGTCTCATTTTGAGTAGGTGTTGCTTTCCCTGCGTCCGCTTTTTCAGTAGTTGCTACAACAGCCGCTTTTTCGGGGTCGGGGGCGCTGGCAGCGGTTTCTGCAGAAACTGAAAGTACGGAGAAAAGCAGAGACAGCATTCCGATTAACAGAGTAATTTTCACTATTTTCATTTTACCTCTCCATAGGTTGACATCAAAAAACGTAACTTCTCAATAATCCAGTATCGGTCGGTTGTTTCCGGAAGTGCTGCCCGGGGTCGGAGTCGATTGCGCCGAGATTGTTGGTAAGTACTCCTTATTTGGATGCAATCGACTCCGACCCCATGCCCAGACCCCATGCTCAAGATGTGCACGGAATTATTGAGAAGTTATCAAAAAACAGGAAGCCTGCGTGCAAACTGTATCATAACCGGTTGATAAGTCAGCACCCTTTCCAGGTGGGTTTGCGACGCTCAAGAAAAGCATCGATACCCTCTACTGCATCTTCACTCATCATGTTGCATGCCATCTTCTCTCCGGCAAAGGTGTAAGCGTCGGAGAGATTCATGGTGAGCTGTTGGTAGAACATCTCTTTGCCTACCCGTACCGGCACCCGACTCTTGGCGCAGATGCTGTCGGTTAACTTTTTAACAGCGCTATCGAGCTCTTCGGCGGGTACTGCCCGGTTGATCAGTCCCCACTCTACTGCCGTTTCACTATCGATAAACCTGCCGGTAAAGAGCATCTCAAAGGAGCGTTTGCGGGAGATGTTGCGTGACAGGGCTACCGCGGGTGTAGAACAGAAAAGGCCCAGATTAATGCCCGAGACGGCAAACGATGCTGAATCAGCCGCTACCGCCATATCGCAGGATGCCACCAGCTGACAACCCGCTGCGGTTGCGATGCCCTGCACCCTGGCGATTACCGGTACCGGCAGTGTAACAACCTGCTGCATCATCTCCCCACATTGGGCGAAGAGCTTTTTGTAGTAGGCCTTCTCAGGAGTGGCGCGCATCTGCTTCAGGTCATGGCCGGCACAGAAGGCCTTGCCGTTGGCGGCTAAAATGACACAGCGGACGCTTTCATCACCAGCGATTTGTCTCAACTCACCCTGCAGAGCATCGAGCATCTCTTCCGACAGGCCGTTGTATTTTGCCGGACGATTAAGGGTCAGTGTCACAACCCCCTCGCACTCATCACGCAACAGAACGGTCTCTTCATCAGTAGTGGTACTCATTATCATCTCCTCACGGTAGTTTGCTCACTATCGTTATTCAATTATTGAAAATCAATGGCTTAATGCTCGTGGAACTGTTTTCGCAACTCAAACTTTTGTACCTTGCCCGTTGATGTTTTCGGAATGCAGGTAAAAATAACCGTTCGCGGGCATTTGAAATGGGCAAGGTTCTCCCGGCAATATTCGATAATATCCTGCTCATTAGCAGTCGCACCGGGTGCCAGTTCGATAAAAGCACAAGGAGTTTCACCCCACTTATCATCGGGCTTGGCAACTACCGCTACATCCTGTACAGCGGGGTGTCCATGAATCACCCCCTCCACTTCGATGGATGAGATGTTTTCTCCTCCCGAGATGATGATGTCCTTGGAGCGATCCTTGAGTTGGATATAGCCATCCGGATGGCGTACCCCCAGATCACCCGTATGGAACCAGCCGCCTCTGAAGGCTTCATCCGTCGCCTGGGGATTATTGTAGTACCCTTTCATGGTGATGTTGCCCCGCATAAAGACCTCCCCCAGGGTCTCCCCATTCTGGGGTACCGGCTCCATGGTATCTGAATCCGCCACCATTAACGCCTCCTGGGCGGTGTAAACAACCCCCTGGCGCGCCTTCATGTTGGCTTGGTCCTGCACTGGCAGATCACTCCATTCCTGGTGCCAGGCACAGACCACTGCGGGGCCGTAGGTCTCGGTCAGGCCATAGACATGGGTTACATCAAAGCCTTGCTCCTGCATCGACTTGAGAACCGCCGCAGGTGGCGGTGCAGCAGCGGTCATTACCTTACACTGATGCTCGAATGGCCGCCGTTCCGACTCGCTGGCGCTGATGACGAAATTCATGACGATGGGAGCGCCACAGAAGTAATTCACCTTATGCTCGGTGATGGCGTTGTAGATGGTTTCAGCATCAACTTTTCGACTACAGACGTTGATTCCCGCTTTGGCGGCAATCGTCCAGGGAAAACACCATCCATTGCAGTGGAACATGGGTAGCGTCCAGAGGTAGGTTGGATGCATGCCCATATCCCAATCCAGAGCATTGCTCACGGCATTTAAATAGGCGCCGCGATAGTGGTAGAGCACCCCTTTGGGGTTGCCGGTGGTTCCCGATGTGTAGTTGAGGGCGATAGTCTCCCACTCATTTTCGATCATCGGCCAATCGAACTCAGGATCACCCTTTGCCAGCAGAGCCTCGTAGTCATATTCACCCAACAGCTCTCCCTGTGCTACAGCGGGGTCATTAATATCAAACACCCTGGGAGGATTATCCAGTTGCCTCAGAGCCTCTTTGATTGCGCCTGAGAATTCCCGGTCAGTGATCAGTATCCTCGCCTCGCTATGTTCAAGAATATAAGCCAGTGCAGCTGCATCCAGTCTGTAATTGAGGGCGCAGAGTACCGCCGACGCCATTGGGATGCCAAAGTGCACCTCCACCATCTCCGGCGTGTTGGACGCCATAATGGCGACCCGATCACCCGGCGTCACCCCAAGTCCCACCAGGGCAGAACCCAGGCGTCGCGCCCGCTTATAGGTTTCCGCCCAGGTGTAGCGCCGATCACCATAGATGACAGAGAGTTTGTCCGGGTAAACAGCGGCTGTGCGTTTAATAAAAGAGAGCGGGTTCAATGGAACATAATTGGCGCTTACCGGTGCAAGGTCGGTATTTCTACTTATTGTCATTTTGCTTAATCTCCTCCAACCACAGATCAATATACTGTCTCTGGATGACCTCTGGAAAATTAGCCCCAAATGAACGCAAACAGACACAAATATGAGATATAAGATTCACCTGCCTGAGATAAATAAGCAGGTCATTGAACGCAAACGATTATTATTGATAACATGGTTCTCAGAAATTCTCTACCCCTGAGGTGTGTATGCAAGATCTTTCCATTAGCCGCTACGATGTACCAGAACTCGACAGCTTGCCCGAAGATGTTCGTGAGCGCATTATAAGTGTGCAGGAAAAAGCTGGCTTCGTTCCCAATGTCTTCGCCACGTTGGCACACCGTCCTGATGAGTTTCGGGCATTCTTTGCTTATCATGATGCCCTGATGGAGCGGGAGGGAAGCACACTGAGCGCCGCTGAAAAAGAGATGATCGTGGTTGCCACAAGTACAGCCAACGGTTGCGAGTATTGTGTGGTGGCCCACGGCGCTTTACTGCGCATCTTTTCAAAAGAGAGACTGCTGGCTGATCAAATTGCAGTTAATCACCTCCATGCGCCGATCACTCCACGACAAAAGGCGATGTTGGATTTTGCCATGAAGGTATCACGCACGCCGGAGTTGGTGGAAACATCTGACTACGACCTGCTTTATAAGCATGACTATACCGATGAAGATATCTGGGACATTGCCGGAATAACCGCCTTCTTTGGTCTATCCAACCGGATGGCTATTGTCAGCGGTATGCGCGCCAACGAAGCCTTCTACACCATGGGGCGTATCCCCCGGGAAAAGAGGTAGATAATCAGTAACTATTCAGCTCACCCCTGAAATCCGCCATTTCTCTGTTAAAAAATGATCATTTAGCCATGTAAACTCACATTTTCCGCCTTGAACTGACGGATTTCAGGGGGTAGTCTGAACAGTTACCGACGATTTCTTTGTGGTGCTGAATAGTTACGATAATCAGTAGAGGGGTAACGTATCAAGCTGGCTCTGCACAATTCACCTGCCGGGATAGTCGGCATAAATCGTGATCACTTCTCTGTTGTCAGTTGATAGAGCAAGTGGAATGAAAACATGAAAATTGCGATAACAGGTTCTACAGGATTTGTAGGCAGCCATCTTTCGGCTGCCCTGGAAAAGGATGGCCACCAGATTGTCCCCATAGGAAGGGCCGAACTGAAAGAGCACCATGAACAGATAGCAGCACATCTCAGCGGATGTGAAGCGCTGTTCAATCTGGCAGGGGAGACCATTAACCGCCGCTGGAGTGAAGCCTATAAACAGCGTATCTACCATAGCCGCATTGATACCACACACAAGTTGGTTGAGGCGATGAAGCTAATGGGAAAGCGCCCGGCCACTTTTATCTCTACATCAGCTATTGGTGCTTTTGCCACCGAAGGCTGTTACACCGAATACGATCCCGTCAATGCCAGTGACTTTTTAGGTGAGCTATCAAAAGATTGGGAAAGTGAAGCGAAGAGGGCGGAGCTACTGGATGTGCGTACCCTGATCTTCCGCTTTTCGCTGGTACTGGGGCGTGACGGTGGCATGATGAAGCAACTGTTACCACCATTCAGGCTGGGGCTTGGCGGGCCCATCGGTAACGGACTGCAACAGTTCTCATGGGTGCATGTCGATGACCTGGTACGAGCCTACCAATATGCACTGCTAAATAAGCAGATGAAAGGTGTCTATCACATATGTTCCCCCAACCCTGATACCAATGCAGGGTTTACTAAAACCCTTGGCAGGGTATTGCAGCGGCCTGCACTCCTAGCGGTTCCAAAGTTTCTGTTAAAGCTGGTATACGGAGAGGGCGCGGATGTGATGACTTCGGGCCAGTGTGTAGTCTCAAAACGATTACCTGAAGCCGGATTTGAGTTTAAGTATCCAGAGCTGGATCAGGCGCTAACAGCAATAACCCAATGATCTCCTCCCTCGTACAAAAAGCAGAAAAAAGTGATAAAAAAACAATTCTACACAGGGAAGGGAGCCATGGTGTCTGTAGACGATAAATGTAAAGAATGCACTACAAAAATATTTGACTGTGGGAGATAAATCTCTCATTCTCATTCAGCAAGTTGCGTTCAAGCTATTGATCCTTTGGAGATTCAACGATGAGTAAGAAGAAAGATAAGAAAAGCACCAAGAAGTCTGACAATAACAAAAGCACTATGAACAAGCTGGAGAAACGTGTTGATCAGTTGATGGAAAAGGTAGCGGCCCTGACAGATCAACTGGCTGAATTGAGCCGTCAAGCAGGTCCCCAGGGTGAAGCAGGTCCTCAGGGTGAAGCAGGCCCGCAGGGTGAAGCAGGCCCGCAGGGTGAAGCAGGTCCTCAGGGTGAGGCAGGCCCGCAGGGTGAGGCAGGCCCGCAGGGTGAGGCAGGTTCCCAGGGCGAAGTAGGTCCACAGGGCGAAGTAGGTCCACAGGGCGAAGCAGGTCCACAGGGCGAAGCAGGTCCACAGGGCGAAGCAGGTCCACAGGGCGAAGCAGGTCCACAGGGTGAAGTAGGTCCCCGGGGTGAAACAGGCCCGCAGGGTTCCGTCGGTCCTCAAGGCGCTGCAGCGCCTGCTTCCTAGACAACATCTTAAGTGTTTGGGATTGGCTCCTTCTTCTGGTGGTTTGTTTTGTCTCTCAACTTAACAAATACCACCGGATTGAGGAGCTGGCTAGATGATTTTCCAGAGTAATGCAATCAAGACACCCATATTTTGTGATTGATAGGTGTCCCCAAAAAAACCATGGCCGAATATGATCAGAAAACAGGGCATACAAGGTGTTATCTACGCTATCGTTTGACATCCAGCAGGTTCTGGATGGCCTGAAAATTGAGATCATCCACCAGCAGGCTTAAGGCAGCGGCCAGATCAGAATCCGTTTCGGCGATACGCGACAGCAGGTCGTGGGCCTGCTTTATATCCAAAATGGTGGCTACCATGCGCAGCTCTTCCTGTAGATCCTTGGAGAGTACCGCCAGTGCCTGCGGGGAGATTGCCTCTACTGCGCTGAGCTCCTTATGCCCTCCCACCTCTTCTTCCTCTTCATAGATGTACTGCAGATCCAGATGCCGGGCCATGCAGTCGAATA
>JBEVXT010000819.1:0-3017 GCA_040505955.1 Sedimenticola sp.
TGACCATATTCTGTTAACTACGACTTTTTCAAACAGTTTACACAAACACGGAATTAATGAAATAGGTCTGTAGTTTCCTGGGTCCGTTTTACTTTTTCCACCTCCTTTATATAATGGAATGACAACACTTTTTTGCCAGGCACATGGTACTGTTTCGAGTGTCAATATTTTATTAAAAAGTAACGAAATGATTGTATGTAGTTTTTCACTTCCATATATGATATGTTCGTTCTGTGTGTTATTCCAGCCTGGAGCTTTTCGTCGTTTCAGATGCCGTATTAATCCTTGTAATTCACACTTTGTCACTTGTTCGGCAAAAACTTCAGTGTATCCGGTTTCATTGGATTGTAGATAGGTACTGATCATGGTATTGATGTGTTCGGCGAAATCCTTGTCTCCCGACGGTGATTGTCCACTATCGTTGAATATGCTTTGGAAAAACTCACTAAATCCAAATGCAACATGTTCAGGTGTCGAGTATTGTTTTTCATTTAAAGTGATTTCGGTGCATGGTAAAACTTTTGTATTTTTCTGATTTCGCAACAATTTCCAAAATAGTCTATAGTCTAAACCGGCGGCTTCGTCCAAATCACTATAAACTTTGTCCATGTACTTTTCTGACTCAATTTTCTGAATTTTTCGGAACTTCGACTTCGCATCCTTATATTCCTTAAAATATGAATTATCACGTCCACGTGGCCGACCTTGACTAATCCACACCGTTCGCAATTGTCGTGATGCAGAATGTGCTCTCTTTACTTCAGGAGTCCAATATGGCTTAGCAAACTTGTTAAATGTGCATTTCGGTAGGCTATTATGTGCAGCATGGTGAATTGCATTTGTAATAGAGTCCGATAATGTGTCTATTGATATTGAACTGTCCGTGGGAATCGAGTCTAAAATGGCGTCCAGTGTATATCTGTATTTGGATATATGCTCTTCTGTGATCTTGTTCCATGCGATTACTGGTTCACTGGGCATATTGTTGGGAACGCGTGTCGTATGTTTCATGGTGAGCTTCGCCACAAATGGTAAATGATCTGACGTTAATATTAGCTCACTTTCATCCAGTATATTAAATGTCTCAACACAGTTCATTAATGTTGTATCAACTAGAAAATGATCGATCATTGATTTCGCTGGTTCGTAACTATAATATGGACCATTCCTGTGATGTGATAGATTAACCGGAATTAGGTTGTTACTATTTATATACTGTGTCAACATTTTGGTTTTGTATGTTGCCCGAGTCATGTCTGAATTGCTCCTAATTTCCGCGTTAAAATCTCCGCCGACTATTACTTGACCATGTGACATATAGTAGGTGGTCAGTGCTTTAAGTTCCGAAAGGGTTTCGTCATATGACGTCATATTATTATCTGATGGCAGATACACCGAAAATATGTAGAGTGGTAGCGAATGCTGGGGCTTCATCTCTATGCCTATTATCCTATCAGATATGTTTTCAATGGGTGATGTTATATTATTCAGATGTTTTCTAACTAATATACTGACACCACCTTTGCCACACCTTGCTCTACTGTATGGATCCACATCGCCTTGAACTTTTGTGAATGCTTGATACTCGATATGTATACTGTCAGCAAAATGTTTAGAATGTGGCATCAACTTATGTTCACTTATTAGCGCAATGTCGACACTATGCTTATCTAACAACTGGGACAACGAATATGCCGTGGACATTATACCTCTGACATTCCAAGTAAGTATGCTAAACATAATTACGAGTGATATGCAACTATATGTTTGTGATTTACGTATTGACTGATACATGGTCATTTTAGTATCTGTCCTCATTCTCGTTATCGAACCAATCACGTTCACGGTGCCCTGTTGTGTCATTGTTGTCCGCATGTTCCGTCCAGTCATCTGAATTTTTCTTACCCCAAACACCATAGATTGTCCTGTAGTCCGAGTCAGTTTGTTGGTAATAATAATTGTCATCTCTGTACCTGTTGTCCGTGTCTACCTGTCGTTGTCTCGTACGTGCGTCTCGTCTCTCTGTCAGTTCACGATCCCACTCTTGCTTACTCATCCATCTCCTAAATACAATCTCAGGGGGCCAAAAATCACTGCTTTCCAAACGATCACCAATATCTGAATATACGACAAGTTTAGCTGAGGTGCTATTTCTACTGCTAAACATGTTTAACTGCCGTGGCACGACTTCTTTACTCTGCAAAAAGTCTAAAAAGTCTTTTTTCGTAACATCCGTGTCTATATTACCAATGTGGTATGCTATCAGCTTTTTCTTTCGCGCGGCAACGAATCGCTGACCCGATGGTAATGAATGGTTAGCTTTTCTGTTTACGTCACGACCAATGTATGTCGTGCGCTTATTGTTACTATAGCTGTAATCAGTCCGTAATGCACTATGTCCGTGTGTTGACGCGGCGCCGCGGCTACCATAATTACCACTGGGTTCACGACTCGTTACCGTGCGGGACGGAGCAGCTGATGCTGAGCTATTCGGAATACTTCGACCACTCGTGTGTGTTGTTTGTGTATCACTATATGTATTACTTTGTGACAGTGTAACATGCGCCGGATCTTGCACTACGTTGGAGAATAGTCGTGCCGTTAACAAATCATCACTTGCTATATCCGGGTGTCGCCCATTGTCGGCACGAGTGTCTGCATCATTAGGTTCTGTACGTATGCCAGTCGTGGCTAAATTGCTGGATACAACATTGGCGTCACGCGTGGTTACTCTCACATCTGTAGTTCCATGTGTTGGCTCGACATTTCGGACGTCATGTGTGTTTGGACCGCTGGTGATAACGATGACGTCATTTGCTACGGCACCATCACTTGTAGAACTATGATTGTTACTAATTTCGATACTATCTGTACCCGGGGTGTCGATCCTGGCGTTGTTACTCGGATTGCCACTCGAACGATCAGATATTACGATGTCGCCAGCCTCCAATGCGCATGCGCCATTCGGGATAGCGCTATCATCACGAGAACACCGGTGTGCAGAGGCCAGCTGAGCG
>JBEVXT010000820.1:0-5540 GCA_040505955.1 Sedimenticola sp.
GTGCAATGCAGCAATAGGTTTTTATTTCTATAGTCGACCAACACGAGCCGGCCATATGACAGGAACGCTGACCCCGGTGATCTGTCGAGACGGAACAGTCACCACAATCAGAGCCATTTGATAACTGCAGGGACACACTGAGGATATCAGCTGTGGTTGTAACGTCCAGCGTTCCCAGCTGAATATATTTTTTCTGTAAATCAGCTAATTTCTGATCAGGTGTAAATGATATGCTAACGCGGCTTGTTTCTCGGTCTATTTCTGACACAGATTTCGTAATTTCTACCCACATTCTGGAGACTTTATAAGCCGCTACATGCTGGCCCTTTGTATCAAGTATGGTCCGTGCCTCTCTAGCTACGTCCGTATCCTTCTACATTTGCAATATTAAACTGCCACAAGCGTCCACTTGCTCGGAAATGATGTCAATGCTGCGTATATCCGCAAGTGTTTTATTTTACATTTTTCTCGGCCCAGTCAACACTATTTTTTCTTAATATTTCTAACTTCCGTCTTACACGACTGTTCCATGGATTCGATGTTCGCGATACTTCGTTCGCTTGAGAATTTTAGTTTATTTACTTGTGCTTCCATAATACGCAGCGATGCTTCACTATCAACTAACTGCGCGACTTCAGTGGCATATTTCGTCATGTCGACAACAGTCTGGACCGGGCATTTTCTGTGGCCTTCCGCGTTACATTTGTCACAGATCACGTCATGTCTGGGGCAGAACCAACTTATGTCTGAGCCGCCGTGGTACTCACACAATGTCACCTTGTTTACTGACACAATTGTGTGTGCCTTAGTCAATCTGGAATTGCTGTGGGCAGAGGCACACTCATTACAACACTCATTATACACTACAAAACCCGATGGCTTTGTTATTCTTGCCAACGTTCGTACAGGGATCGCAAGGCAGACACGCTTCATCCGACATTTGCTGCCCTGATCACGCACCGTCGACACATGCCATGCTCGTATTGTGTAGTATACCTGACTGTTTGCTCTGAAAACATAAAAAACTTACACCGCATGCCAGTTAAACTAAGTACTGCTTGCATTAATCTTGCCAATTATCAGTTATTTAGATCTATCTTAAGAACCTACTGGTAATGTGAACTCTCAACAAATTAACCTCCTTGATTTCAAGTACACATTTTGAGTTAGCGTAATGCAAGCGGTAGTGTACAACTACAAAAACATCCGGATCCTCCCCGGAATCTGACAATTTCTCATTGGCACGTGACGAATCATTATTGCAATGTTAGTTGATATTCGTTTAGAACTATGAGAAGTACATCTTGTAACATACAGACAAAACATCAGGAAAATAAACAAAGAAACCTCAAGATCTTCCCCCCAAACTTTAACCATCTCCTCGTTGCATCATCGTCCCAAAAAGTACACCGCTTGCATCAATATTGCCAGTGGTTCTAAAACCGTTGGGCATTTACTCAATGTGTATACTTGAAATCAAGGAGCTTGATTTGTTGAGCCTGAGCTGTTCTCCGGCTCAACCAATCAAGCTCCTTGAGCTGTGCTCAGGCTCCGCCAATCAAGTGTTTTGGTTGATAGTTCACATTACCTGTATATGCCCAAGATAGTTCCTAATAATCAGTATTGCATCATCAACATCAGCCCATAAGATGTCGGGAGACCCGTACGCAGACAATCAAACACATAGCCAGACAAACAAATAGACGTATACGAAACCACAACGTTTCAAACACAAATACAAAATATTACATAACGTTGATCCTCTCATGTTGCGAACCTGCAACCTCTCGATCAGTAGTCAAGTGCCTAAATGTCACGCCCAGACCATCTTTCAACCATATGTTGGTATTTGTACAAATGTACTTTTGATCTGTTGATTTTTTTCCTAGAAATAGCTCGACGAAATATTTAAAAAAATCGGAACTATTGTTTCCTTAAAACAATTCTTTTTCAAAACGAAATAGTATTTCGAATAAAATAAAAGTGTATGTTGAGTGAATATTGTGCAAATACAGTACGGTTCATATTTATAGAGAATGGTATTTTAATTTACCACAAGCATATAACAAATAGACTGTAAAGTAGTTGTACTGTTTTTGATACTAATAACATTCAGTAAAAATATATACATAACATTATTCATCTATGGTAAGCGTTCTACAAAAATGTTGCTTTTGTTAAAACCGTGGTAAGGATAACATTTGTAGTATTTTGCCAAAGAAGTAATATGTTCCGTAACTGATTTATCTTTGCTGGTGTTCAGTATGTCACAAGGATGTTGGAAAGGGCATTTGGATATCAGATGAAGCATTTTTTGTTTGATACCGTAAACAGGGGTTACATTGGCCTCTTTTTCGTAAATTTCCAGTGAGAATAGAAATACAAGCATATGTAGTCATAGTTTAATTATATGTAAATGAAAGTCTTATGAGACTGTCTAAATACACACCGACAAATTATGAGAATATTCAGTATTGACATACTTTTTTAAAAATAATATGGGTGGCCAAAGTAACCCCAACGTTGGGGTTACTTTGGCCACATGTTACATTTCTATATATGGCCAGAGTTAGCAACGCCATAAGGCTACATTGGCCACCTAGGGGGTTTTAAAAAACGCACAAAGACTCCCAAACGTGATAAGATATCAATTAAACTAAACATTAAAAACAATGAACAAAATTCACTTGCTGAGAAAAAGGACAATGCGGCGCCTATAACCAGCATACATGTATATAGAACCAGATCAGTTTGTACTAAAGCAATACTTGGCCTGAGGGTCTCAGTTGTTGACATGCCATCCACTACTGGTTGTACTTTATTTTTTTTTGTGCTATATATAACATGGATGTATACGGGGTATGCTGAATTTGATCAATAGTGGCCATAGACGACATAGTGCTAGTTTTCACAACATATAGACGAACCACAATGCAATTTATCAAAACATGCATTTGATGAAACAACAAATAACAATGGAACACTTGCATGTGAAATGTTATCACTTGGAATTTGCAAATGGAGTAGATACTGGTCATGCTGATTAAGTGCAGAATGGTGAATATACATGTATGCATAGGCTATATATATAGTCGACAATATAATGTCCGAATTATGTCATCAACGGGAAGGCTCGCTCGAAAATACAGCGAGGTGACCTGTACTATAAGGCATATTTTGGAGATGGGTGGTTTATGTTTTAAAAAATGAATTGTTACAGTTTCTATTGCCAATTAATGTGTTTTCTAGACTTTCCAGTGACAACTAATACGGACATTAATCACGGTGCACTAAGACGGTCACAATGACCATGTGGTAGCTTCGACCACCTAATGTACCGGTAGTTCATTTATGAAGTTAGCGGTAGAAAAAAGTACATGGTACAGAGGAGTTCCACTATAATGTTATGATATTTATAATTGAATAACATTATATACATACTACATTATAGAGAACAAATATATCTAGTAACAATATGGAAAAATGAGTATTTGGGATCCATGATTACATGTATCGTTATAAGCAGAATATCGTTATATATCGCGTCATAAAGGGACTCCACTGTAATATGTATCTATCAACCAATCGGAAACTAATTGTTCCCATAGTAACTGTAAACCTAGTCCGTATCATGCAAATGCAGAATTTGTTATTAAACAACACTGTGCCCAGTGAATGACGTTTCAAAATGATAAATACCTCTTCTTACAGATGGAGGTCGCAGTTTTAGATGTATCTGGCTGTGACTGACAGTGTCCTTGTCATGAACCTCTGGAGACACAAAGTTTCTCTCTGACCCCCTGTGCTTTCTCATGAATGTCATACTATACCCACTGTCATGTACCTTCTCCACTCTGCCTACATATCGTTTTGTTGTCTTACCCAGTTTATAGCTTCCACTTCAGGGTCAGAGGCAGAATCACCACTTAAGACAGGACTTGGACCACCCTCTGAATCGGAATTGCCAGGGTCTGAGTGACCAGGGGAACAACTTAGATATTGTAACACACCTACATGTGATTGGCGTGATACAGAAATACCATGTGACGGATTACTAGTAGGTTCCGAGCTTACACGGGGTGGACTAGGTTCGTTGGTACCATTGAAATTACTAGGTTCCGAGTTTGCACTGGATGGGCTAGGCTGACTGTTTCCATGGGAAGTGCTAGGTTCATCGCTAACATGTGATGGACCAGCCTCTGGTGCTGTGTTTTCCTTATCAGTCTGTGACACACTTTTTCCAGGCTCTACCGAGATCTTCTTGCGACGTTTCTTGGTTCGTCGGCATTTCCATACCTCAACTCTTTTAATTGTTCAACAAATACATCAGACACTCTGGCTGCAACACCGGTCTCGCTTTCCGAAGGCTGTGAAACAGTCGGCAATCTGCTTAGCACTTCATTTGGGTTTAACGGCACTATTCCTGCTTTCTTGAAGCCTGCTTTAATGTTGCTGCTACTGTTTTTGGTAATCTCATCATTCAGTTCATTCAGTAATGTGGGGAAATTGTCCTTTGATACTGTTGATTGCCGTCTTCCACCAGATGTCTTCCAGTTTGCCAATATACTTTTCCATTTGATTTTCAGGGGCCGAAAGAACGCCAGCACTGAAGTGGGAACTCAGGTTGTCACCAATAAGCACTTTAGTTCCTTCCTTCCGGCGTAAGTATGGCACAGCTATGTGCTTAAACCAATCTTCGAAACATTGATTGTCAAACCAGCCAAACTTACTTCGATTCGGGGCAATGTTTTGGCACATCCTCTGTGACAGTGCACTCTTGTGGCGTTTCAAGACACTATAACACCATTCTTCGCCAGGGTAATTGTTACGGAATTGTGGAATGTCCCTTCCAGCCTTCTCAAGGTATGATTGCACAGTCAGTCTGAGATCAGTTCTGTCAATGGGAAATCCCCAATCCGATAAACATAACAGATGATCTGTGATAGATGATTCCTCTGCCTCGTTTAATACAGTTGGGTGTCCAGCTTTTGCACCATGTCTTCCGGTAAGTTTGTTCTGTAGTGTGCCTCTGGCTATGTCATACTTCTTAGACACATCTCGCTGGGACATTCCTGCAGTTATGTCTCTGAGCGCAGACTCCATTGTCTCTGCTGGCACACCATATTTTCGAGCGTTTTGCTTCGGTTTATAAACACGAGGCATCTTTGGGTATCATCAAATTGAAATGTATATATGATTTTCTATTGTTAGTAAAATGTTAATGTTAGTATAATATGTTAGTACACCATCACCACACGGCTAGACCTACAACATAAAACTAATTTAAGTGGGGTTACTTTGGCCGGTAATAGGGAACACATGTACAGAGAGAAAGGCACTTGTGGGGAACAGGGGGGGGGGCTTAGGGGTAGAACCGATTTAATTTAGAGATGGATAGATTAAACAGTGACAATTCACTACCTTAGAGTTGTATATAGTGGTGCGTCAGAAAATCGGCGCCAGAACCTTTAAAGATGTTTGAAAACAACAACAACATGTTGCAATGCCCTTGAAATAAAGTTATGAATGTGTCTAATTCA
>JBEVXT010000821.1:0-2058 GCA_040505955.1 Sedimenticola sp.
CTTGGTACAGCTCGGCAATTTTCTGCCGGAGTTGCTCAAGTCTCTCTATCTCCGCCCTGCTGCTTTGACGCACCGTCGCGGTTTCGGCGTCGATGTGGGTTTTCTTATCCATTAATTGGTCAATCTCGCTCTCTGCAGCATGGCTTAGAGGGGAGAGAAGAAGCAGGGGGATAATGAATTGATATCCTGAAAGGGTTTTGTATCTCATGGAACAGGGAGCCTCAGGGTTGTGGTGATTATGGAGGTTGTTAGTAACTATTCAGCACTTATCGAGTCCGTGGCGGTAACGGGGTATTTGTTCCGGAAGACGCCGTGAAAACATCCCTGTTGGCTTCACTTTGACATCCATGTCAAAGAGACTTCCTCCACAAATACCCCGTTACCGCCACTCAGTGCGGAAGTCAGGCATGTCCTGAATGGTTACGGTTGTTATTGAGTAATATGGTTTTCTCTGCGAACTCTGTGCTTCTCCGCGTTCTCTGTGTTCCGCTTTTTTGGTTTCTGACAGGGCACCACCTGTCAATTTTGGTTGGTTGTCTGCTTCTCCCGCCGCTTCAACCACACCTCCAGCCCTTGGGCGCAGAGGCCGAGATCCATATCCAGCAGGGCGTTGATCTTCTCCATATCCAGGCTGCAGCCGTGGGCTTCAAGGCGCTCAAGGTAGCACTGTTTCAGGTGCTCTTTTATTGACTGAAAGCGCTTGTCATGGTCGCAGTTGAGCGCCGTTTCGGCATAGATATCAATCAGCTCAAGCAGATCATCCGCCAGTGCCGCCGGCTCTTCCACCATGCAGTAGTGGGTGAGATAGACCCTCTCCGGTTGGTAGCTCATCAGGCGCTTTAGTGTTTGCCGCCAGCTCTCCGGGTCGAAGTCGATGGGGGTTGATGGGAGCAGGGCAAAGCACCCCTTGTCAGTAGTCAGTTCAGGGTAAGAGATACCAAATGTGTCTCCGGTGAACAGCCCCTTGCTCTGCTCATCCCAGACGGTGAAGTGGTGGCGGGCATGTCCTGGGGTATCCAGGCAGATCAGCTTGCGTCCATCCAGTGAGAAGCTGAAGCCGTCGTCGGCAATCACAACGCGCTCCTCGGGTATTGGCAGAATCTCGCCATAATCACGCTTGAACTGCTCCTCGCCGTAGACACCGATGGTACCGGCGATCAGTTTCTCCGGGTTGATCAGGTGGCGGGCGGCGTTGGGATGGACTATCAGCCGGGCATTGGGGAGTTGTGCCATCAGTTGGCCGGCGCCACCGGCATGGTCGAGGTGGGCGTGGGTGGGGACGACGTATTTCACCTGTTCCCTGGAGAGGTTGAAGCGTTCCAGCAACTCCAGGACATGGGGTGCTGTATATGAGGTGCCGGTATCGATGATCGCGGCCTCACCGCCATTCCTGACGAGGTAGCAGCAAACCAGGTTTGGTCGCTGATAGTAGGCTTCTATACAGGTGATGCCCTGTCCCAGTTCCTGATATGCGAGTTGCACTGTTTACTCCTCCGTTATGGTTGGCGGAGGACTGTGCCACGGTTGCCCGGGCAGGTCAAAATTTGATGATCAAAAACCGATTAGCTCGGCGCGCAGACCGAGATAGCGGGGGATGGTTACCAGATCTCTCGAACTGATCTGCTCGGGATTGTATTTTATCACCATCAGGTGGGTCTTCTCCGGGTTGGTCTGTATCGCAATGACCCCTTCGCGCTGCCTGATTCTCCATGAGGGTCTCCCTGTCGCAGTAATTTTTGTAATGATAGGCGAAGAAACAGCTTGCTGACTTCACTCCACCTGGAGCCTGCTCCATGGTATCTTTATCATCTGATTCAATAACAAAAAGGGTAGAAGATGGGCTCACATATTTATAAAAAGGTGGAGTTGGTGGGATCATCCACCGAAAGCAGCGATAAGGCGATAGAGAATGCCCTGGAGAGAGCGTCAGATAGCATTCGTAACATGGATTGGTTTGAGGTTCAGGAGACCCGTGGTCATATTGTCGACGGCAAGGTGGCACACTGGCAGGTGACCCTCAAGGTGGGGTTCAGGCTGGATGACAGCGCCGGGTAGTAT
>JBEVXT010000822.1:0-16116 GCA_040505955.1 Sedimenticola sp.
GTTATAAGCGACGTAAATATAGATGCTGAAATAAATGGCGTAAATATAGATGCTGAAATAAATGGCGTAAATATAGATGCTGAAATAAATGACGTAAATATAGATGCTGAAATAAATGGCGCAAATATAGATGCTGAAATAAATGGCAAAAATATAGATGCTGAAATAAATGGCAAAAATATAGATGCTGAAATAAATGGCGCAAATATAGATGCTGAAATAAATGACGTAAATATAGATGCTGAAATAAATGGCAATAATATAGATGATGAAATAAATGGCGCAAATATAGATGCTGAAATAAATGGCGCAAATATAGATGCTGAAATAAATGGCGTAAATATAGATGCTGAAATAATCGATCATATTTTTTGCAGCTCAATAATCGTTTGATTTGCATTACTGCACAAAAGTTTCATTACACTATTTTCCGCATGGCCCACTAGTAGCTGGACAGGGATAAGGAAAGTAGCTCTTCCCCTGATAGGGTGAATAGGTTAGTGTATACTCCTATGAAAGATATGGATCTATACGCCAAAATTATGGGTATCAAAAGCCCCTGGCAGGTAACCAGTGTTGAGCTAGTGGGCTACGCGGAAAGTTCACAAGCGAACGAGCTGACTTGATATAATGAGGCATGGCAAACAAAGCGGCAGCATCACGAAATCGAAGACTCGCTTAGCCGTTGAAGGCTGGTTTTCCCAGCTGGAGCGACGAGCACTATACCGCGGTGTGTTTACCTGCGTTAAAGACCTGAAGAATGAGATAGCGCGTTTTGTGAAGGCTCACAATGAAGTGGCAAAAACAATAAAATCGCACTTGTGGGGCATATTGAATGCAGTTGTGTTGAAGGTGAACAATGGTTCGGCAGAAGGCCTCAATAGCCGAATAAAGATGATCAAATTTCGTAGTAGAGGTTTTCGTAATAAAGAGCGGTTTGCTAATGCAATTTACTTCCACCTTGGTGGATTGAATCTTTACCCAGAGAGGGTGACCAAGTGAATCTTACCCACCCGATCAGGGGAAGAGCCAAAAAGTTCATGCTGTGGTTGCTGAGTTGTTGTTGGCTACTTAAAAAACCGCGCAATGAAACTGGTGGGGCATTGCTGGGCATATGGTTGGCCTTTAAAACCAGTTTGACCCCATTGCAGAAAGAACAACTTACCGGTTGTCGGCATATTATTATCCTCGCTCAACAACCTTTGCTAGTGAAACAATTGATCACCAAGCATAGTCGGCTTGCTAGTTTTCAGGCCCAGAGCGGGCGCAGTTATTTACCAGATCAGCGTTGGCCTATCTATTTTGATGGTGAGTTGATCATCCATGGCCCAAGCAATACGCCCAATGATCTATTAACACTAGATGATCAACAATCATTGGTGATCGCTCAACGGCAGACCTTTAATCATTCAAGTGTATACATTGTGCAGGTTATATCGGTAAATAAATTGCAGGGCGTTGATCTGACTGATGACAGGCTTAGGTTGCAATTGCGGTTATTACAACAGGTGCCAGTAGTAAACCTCGCGTTAAGGTTGGTCATAACCGATGGGGCATCTATTCCCGGATTTAGTGCTTATCAGCGTTATTGCCATCAACGGCGTCAGCCCATGCGGTTGACTGCTACAATTGATGGCAGTTTGAGTCAGGCCATTGAGCATTTGACCAACCAAACAAGTGACTGCTTGGTGCAATGTAGTAGTAATGAGTTTATCTCAATATTGAATTTTATGGCTTGGGTAGAGCAATATCTACCCCCTTTTCATCGTCAATTGCAATTGCTGGGACATGGACATGCTCAATTGCCAACGTCATATTATTTTGTTATCGATGATAAATATTGTGGCGCATCGTCAAACCCTTTTGAGCTAAATCATGACCAAGCGATGCATTGATATTCCGCTCAGCCTGACAGATTTAGCAGCTATCGAGTCACTTTATGGTGAACACGAAACAGTGTTAGCGCAGCTCACCCAAAATTCACGTTGCACCACTTTGGTCAGTCAATTGGGTGAGATTTACGACTATTATCATGACTTGGTATCGCGGCACTTAAAGCACTCTGAAGAAGATAGCAAAGTTGTTTACCAGCAGCGTCGAGCGGCAACTTCAAGCTGGAGTCGTCGTGATTTAGCGGCATTGGTTAGCCAAACAAGCATCTTATTGACAGCTAATGGAGTAGTCGCAACAAACAAGCTGTGTTTTATTAACTTTGAAGGTATCGATTTGGTCGTTCATGTTTTGGACGCGCTCAAATTGGGTTGTATTTCCGGATGGGCAAACTCGGGGTCAAGTCAGACTCAAATATCTACATTTTTCCTGTCTCCATATCGCGATTTAATGCGTAATTTCTAATACCAAAATTTTAAACCAACCAGGAGTCAACATGGCTATTCAAGATGATAAGAACATGCCCAAATCCCGAGTAACCTTGCGTTACCGAACTGAAATCAACGGTGTTCCTGAGGACATCATCCTACCACTGCGCTTACTTATTGCTGGTGATTTTTCCGGTCATCAATTGAATGGTGGCGGGGTTAATTCGACGGCAGGTCAAATAGATGAGCAGAGTAACAAACGTTTAGGTTTGGACAAAAGAACCTTGTTTGATGCCAGCCTGATCAACGATCTTGAAGTGTACGATGCAGATGGCAAAAAATTATCCAGTGGAGATCAATACAATGCCATTATGCAGCGGCTTAATGTTAAGACAGGCTTAGGTATCAACGAGATTAAGTTTACCCAATTGGGTGATTTTTCACCAGATAGAGTATTAGAAAATAGTGGGCCGGAGATTAAAAACCATTTTGAGATAAAAAGCTTGCTCGATGGCGTCAAAGCCAATTTGGCCAACTCTAAATGCTACCGTCAAGCGGTTGAAGACGTGCTGGTTGACCCACTTAACGGTGAAGCTGCGGCCTTAAGTCAACAGTTGAGTGATTTTCTTAAGATTTATCAGGCACAAACCACACTTGAATTTGTAGGAAATGGAGCAAGTTAATCATGACAACATCAACCAATACACGAGTTATCGAGTTTATCAATCAGGTGTTTTATAGTTTTAACCTGATAAACGCAGAGCAAGTTAAGGATGTTTCAGACACTAATGCGGCTGCTTTATTGATGGCCAAAAAACAAAATTTTAATACGCAACTGCAACTTGCCAGTGGACTTAATTCTTATCAGCAAGCCATTGCCATTACTGATGACGTCGAAGGTTTTAAAAACAAATTAACTGAGTCGTTAAATGCATTGATGGAGATCACCTTACAAGATGGTGCGCTGTTAGCGCTTATTGATAGTGATAAAACCGCTTTGGGCATAACCGACGGTGGTGAAAAAGAAACGGCATTGACTGAACTGGCCAAAATAGTGGTTGATAGCAGTGTTATAATGACTGCGATTGCAGCGCTTGGGGCGGTTGATGACTTTACCGCAAGTGATGCCAATACTGCTTGCTTTATTCATTTGGCCAATCTAGAAGAGGTTATTAACCAAATTAAGTCGGATGAAACGTTCAGTCTAGGTATCGACGAAACTGAAATGGATTCGTTATTAATGCAAATATCGACGTTTTCTAATAACCAGTGTTTACCCCATAATGACGGAGGGGAGCTTAGTGCCTCTGACTTGTTGTATTACCTTAAAAGTAATATTGATGATTGCATTGGTAAAATCGATCAAGAGATCCAGGGTAAGTTAGATGAAGAATTACATAAACCTGATTTTCAAGGGTTAGAAGGCAATTGGCGCGCATTGGAATATTTGATTGATCAAACTGATTTTTCTAAAGACATTAAAATTGATTTGCTCGATGTCACCAAGCAAGAATTGGCTGATGATTTTGCCGAAAACCGCCGAGATATATCTAACAGTCAATTGTTTAAAAAGATTTATACCCATGAATATGACCAATATGGTGGAGAGCCTTATGGGTTAATGATTGGCTTGTTTGAATTTGAAAATACCAACACTGATATTGATTGGTTAACCACCATGGGACGAATTGCCAATGCCGCCCATTGTCCATTTATTTCTTCGGTTGGATCGCAGTTTTTCGTTAATACCAATGATATTAATCAACTGGCTGATATTAGGGACTTGGCTGGTCATATGGCTCAAAGCAAGTTTGCCCCATGGAACGAATTTAGAGATTCATCAGAAGCAGCTTATCTTGGTTTTACGGTGCCGCGATTTATGGTTCGACGCCCTTATAGCATAGAAGACAACCCGGTGGTCAATCTTAGTTACACTGAAACTGTTGATAGTCATGAGCATTACAATTGGGCCAACGCGGCGATGTTGTTTGCGCGTAATGTGGTTCAGTCTTATGCAAGTACCTCTTGGTGTCAGACCATTAGAGGCCCTAAGAATGGGGGGAAAATCAATAATTTGTCGAGTCATACATTTGATCACCATGGCTTAACCCTGACCAAAGCCCCGGTAGAAATTGTATTGCCTGATTATCGAGAATTAGATTTTTCCACCGCAGGTTTTATCCCTTTGGTTTATCAAAAAGAAACTAATAACGCCTGTTTTTTCAGTAGCCAATCAATCAAAAAATCAAAGCGCTTTAAAGATCCGATTGATACCGAAAACTCACAGTTGGTCACCAACTTCTCTTATACCTTGTCAATTACCAAAATAGCCCATTATATCAAGTGCATCATGCGCGATAACATTGGTGGCACTGCTAATGCGCCTTATATTAATGACACCATCAGCAATTGGTTATCAAATTATGTGACCACAGTGGTTAATCCTGATGACCTAACCCTTAGAAGTTATCCGTTTAAAGCCATTAGTGTTGAAACGGTTGAGCAAGAGGGCCTTGTCGGCTGGTATAGATGCACAGTAAAAGTGTCACCTCATCGTCAATTCGAAGGCTTAGACGTCGAACTGAGATTGGAAACCCAACTGTAATAAAGCGGAGAAACTTAACATGGCTAGACTAGAGAAGATATGTAATGTACCACAAGGTTTCAATTTTCAAAAAGACAACCACTTTCTTGTGGGGCATATCACTTCATTAAAAATTGGCGATAAAGATTTTAAAAAGGACCTGGCAGTCACTGTGCCTACTGATATCGGTGGCGATAAAGTTAAAGTGGTCGGGGTGTCCAGTTATCTATACTGGGGAGGGGGGCATACCGAAGAAATTATACTTCACTGCCGGATATCCATCGATAATAAAGTAGTGAGCGCTGTATTACTATATAATGAAATGAGTGATACAACGGTGGAATTTACGTTTGCGATTTATGAATACGACCCCAAAAAGAAAAAGTTCTTTCTCGCTCTTCATACCAATGAAATAGCCATAAAAGGTTTAGTCTCTAAAAATGAAGGCGACTTGAGAATGATAATGAATATGGAACAAGAAGGTGATGTGACATCGCCAAAAAACTTTACGCTCAATCTTGCTGTTATGCCCTCTGAGGAAGAGCAAGAAGTGCATGTTGCGGCTGATATCAGCTCCAAATTTGTTAAGAGATGGGGCGTTACTGTCGCCGAGTGATCGGTTAACTTTACCGGGATAATACCATGTCGGGAAAACTTGCCCGGGTACAATGGCAGCTGGGACAAACCTTGTTGCCACAGCACTTTGAAGCTCAAGAAGCATCCGTGCTGGCTGATAGTTTTATTAAATTTGGCCAACTGGGCAATCCGTTGTATGGGGTTATGCAATTGAGTTTTGACCAATCAGCATTAGTCAACGATATTGTCAGGGTGGACTGTTTCAGTTGTATTTTAAAAAGCGGTGAAACCATAGTCGTTGGTGGCAATGCCGCGTTTATTCGTAATGAAGTGGTACTACCTAGCGAGTCGTTAAATGCCAGTCTGTTTGTTGATATTTATCAACCTCAAGTTACAGATTTAAACCATGATACGACCACTAGCCAATGTAGCGAAGCACAATTGGTGGTCAAAAAATATTATCAAATTGACTTGGTATCACTACCAAATGCTCAAGACAGTAAGAGTGGTGAGATTAATGGGATTTTGTTAGAGCGATTTAAGTTGGTCGCATTTGTTAAAACTGAAGATAAAAACTGGTTGATTGACCAAACATACCTGCCACCTATGGTGATTGTTGATAAGTCACCACTATTTAAGCCGCGTATAGACAAGATCAACGGGGTTTTAAATAGTTTCAGGTTAGAGCTTAAGCAGTATTTTCAATCAGATAACACCACTCAAGCCGGGCAGCTCAAACCCGGATTGCACAATTTGCTGGGGCAACTGTACAGTTGTCAAAGAATGCTAGAGCAGATCAAGGCTGTGGATAGCGAGGTAGTGACTCATCCTTTTGAGTTATTTAATCAGTTACAAAAACTCTATGTCGATTGCAAGCTTTATCATTATAGCTTGCCTGAAGATTTGGGCATTACTTATCGACATGAGGCGTTGGCAGAGGTTTTTGATCGACTGATTGAATTGTTGGAGCAGGTTATATTGCTCAAAGAATATGATTATCAATGGCTGGGGTTAATCGAAACCAACGGAATTTATGCCACTGAACTAGAAGTAAACCAAGATGACCAAAACCGCAGTTATTATTTAGCGATATTTGCCGAAGATCAAGGGGTACTTGAACATCTGACGCCCCCCGAGCGGATCACCAGTATCGAGCGGGTTGCAGGTTTGTATCAAAACCTCTGTGATGGTGTAGAGTTGGTTGCGGTGGATGATGACAGTATGACAGAGCGGATCAGTCAGTGGGGTAATTTCACTCATTCAGCCAAATACTACCGGATAGTCGAGCAAGGCGAATGGAAAAATGTAGTGACCGATAAAAGCTTTGGTTTTTATGGTCAAAGCAGTTATCGCGGTTTTCACTTTCAGTTAATTATTGAGACTCAACATTATGCGGCTCGTGGCTAAGTTTTGCTCTGAATTGTCTCTAAAATCTGCACCGTTGGCGGCCCAAGTTCGCAGGCATGTTACTGCACTATTAGATTCAACTGCCAAGTATAGCTCTTTTGAACAGCAGTTTGGTTTAACCTGTGAAATAGGCACTCGCCCATCTCCCGAGTTGATCGCTCGTTTAAGTGAAGACATTAAATCGCAAGTCAGTCGCTGGGAGAGCCGGTTTTTACTTGACGAAGTGTTATATGTCGAACGAGAAAACCAGGAGTTTATTCAATTGATAGGCAAAGTGGCCGAGCAACACTGCAAGATTGAGTTTGTTGTTAAATAAAGGGGCATACTATGAGTACTTTAATTTGTACCATCGAACTAAATAAACAAGAAAACCAAGGCATTACCATTAAGGTCGACGGTAAAGGCAATAACGTCGTCAAGCATGCCATACAGTTGACTAAAGACAGTATTACCATGACCAGTAATAAAGGCGAAAATGCCACGGTAATCACCCAAAAGGCCGACTCCATCAATCTTGATGTCCTTGATGTCGACAAAAAGGCCAGTGTTATTCATATGAACAAAGATGAAATTACTATCGGTTGCAAAGAATTCAGTTTGAAAGCTAGCGGCACCATTACAATAAAAGGTAAGATGGTATATTTAGGTTAATTTAAATATGTCAGATAACGCGCTAATTCATCAACAATATTTGCAACAACTACAAGGGCTTGAAACATTTAGGCAAGCCTATCAAGGGGTGTTTCCGACTGCGGCGCTGGAGCGAGATGATCCAGAGCTTAAACGTTTAACCGAAGCCATTGCTTATTGTACCGCCCATGCCCAGCACAGTGCCCATTGTGCGCTACAGAGTCATCATCAAATGTTGGTTGAGCATATTCACCCTTATATGGTTTCACCTTTGGCGGCTAAAACCATTGTACAAGTGATCCCCGATGCTAAGTTACAGCAAAGTTACGACTTAGCTCCGGGTTGCCGTTTTGAACTCAAAAGTGAAGAGCAAAGTAGTGCTAATTTTATCACTTGTATGCCACTGACTATTTTGCCACTGCAATACCATCAATTTGAGTTGGTTAGCCAAGGGTCAAATAGGCTTAAACTGACCCTGGGTTTTAGTGGGTTTGTTACCATGGAGCAGCAATCGCCAGAAATTCCAATATACCTTAATGTTTTTAATGACTTAAATGCTACTTTGGCGCTTTATAATGCCCTTATAGCCGACGATGTGGTCGCTGAGCTATATTTTGAGGGGGAGCAAACCTCAAGATCTTGCCAACTTGGTCATAAATCTTGTCAATTTAGACCGCGAATGCATCCGATAGAAACCATACGTAACGCGCTGCATTTTCCATACGCACAGTTTTTTGTTTATGTTAGGTTACTTGAGACACCCGCTAAGTGGCGCTCGTTCAATTTGGTACTATCGATTAAGAGTCAACAGAGCTTGCAAAATATCAATCAGGACTGTTTTCGACCTTTTTGCACCCCAATGATCAACTTAAGTCAAAGGGCTGCACAGAATATTTGGTGTGATGGCACCAAGTCACAATACCCACTGTTGAATGAAGATTTGACTGAGGACGCGGCAATACATTCAGTGTTGGGGGTCTATCAACAAGTGAATGAACAAAAAACACCTTTGATCCCCAGTGTGATCCACCAAGGCAACAATACCTTTGCTTTATTGACTGGAACAAAAAATAGGTTGCAAATAGACTTGTCCATTGCTGATGCTTTTACTAACCCACGAAACGTCATTATTGATGCCTTGTGGCATCAACCAAACTTTAGTCGAGTGCTGTGGCAAAAACTCACGGTCATGCCTTTTGACATTGATATTCCTGGCGTGCAATGGCAACTGAGTGAAGCACGGCAGCTTTGCGTGGTTACCAGTGACGCTGAAGATAAGTTAACCTTATTTGAATTGCTAGCTATCCGTTCAAACGAAGTGGTTAGCGCTGCGCTACTCAATCAATTATTTTACTTATTCAGTGCGACGTTAGCCGCTGAATTTGCCCCTGTGGTTGAGGGTTTTACCGGAGTCAAAGCCACAAGTGAACAGGCAAGCTTTGTGTTTGAAGTTGCCCTTGCTAACAGCAACATGGCGATTGGCGAATTGTTTTTAGCTTACTTTCAAGCTGCAGCAAACGATTGGTTTGCAGTAGATAACATTCGTTTGACATTGGGTCAGGTGATCAAATGAGTTATAAGCAATGGGGCGCATTGGCCAAGTTATTGACTGACATACGGAAAATTGCCGTCAATTTTACCCCCACATCAGCTGGCCATGATCAACAGGGCCAAATTGTAGCCGATAGGCGACGTATTTTATTGTTGGTCAAAAATTTTAAGCATCAACTCATCGGGACGCTTGGACAAAGCACTACCCATCAAGTGATCGTGCCATTGATATTCGCTTTGGACGAATGGTTAATTAAGAAATATTTTGTTAATCGCTATGATCAATGGCCATTGTTACAACGCAGTGTTTTTAAAACCACTAATGGTGGTCGGTTATTTTATCGTCGGCTTGACGGGTTGCTAATACAACAAAATGTGCCCCCGTTTGTTTATCAAAGTTACTATTTTTGGTTAAAATACGGTTTTTGTGGAATGTATTTTGATGCGCCACAAACAAGACAACAATACCTGCGGAAATTGAGTTCTTTATTATGAGCCCTGAACAGATAATGACCGATAGTGAATCGATTGTGGCGCAACTGCAACATCGATGCGTCGATAAGCTAACTGAGGCCCAGTATGAGGCTTTATTGCTGTTGCTTCAACGGTTGCTGTTACAAACCAAAAGACAATCGCCACAGGCCAATGCCACTTTGGATTTGATTGAAATTTTTTTTGATGTTTGTGACGTGTAAGCAAGTGTCATGGTAAAAACCACCCAATACACAGTGGATACAGCTGCATTTGAACAGCAAATATTAGCCAATTTATGTCGTTTTGACTTATTGGCGTTGTTACGGTTGTTATATCAAAATGACTATCAACGCGTATGGTTTAAAAGTCATGATAGTTTAGTTTCTGAAGCCAGAGTGATCCAAAGGATTGAATTTGATCCTGAGTTTGTGCTGATCACCCTTAATATTGGTTTACTCAGTGCCCAAAGCCCTTTTCCTGATTATTTCATGAAGATGAGAGATACGCTAATGGATAAGCAGACCGAGTTCACTCAATTTATTGGTTATTTTGATCATGTGCTGATCCAGCATTTGATCTACGGCATTTATCCACAACTTAACCGCAGTTGTTTTGGTCACTGGCCATCTTACCAGTTAAACACATTATTACTGACTAATGTCACCACCATCAGAACTCTACAGTTGATCTTTAGCGCAGTGTATCCAGAGTACCAAGTTAAATGCAGTAAAAACCCACATCAGCACTGCCAAATATTAGGTGAGCACTTCTTAGGCAATATTGGATTGGGTTGTAGTTATCGATTAGGAGACATTGTTTATAGCAATAAAAAAGGCATTCTGGTGTGGCTAGACAAATGCTGTGATGCCATATCGTTAGAACAAATAAACCAACGACATGAGCAGCATATTTTACCCTTATTGACACGCTGTTCATTGTGGTTGGATGTTAGGGTGCGGGGAGTGCTCAAACCCCTTAGCATTGCCGATACGCCATTGGGATACCACCCTTTACAGACCACTTCTGAGCAGGGGTGGGTGAAACTATTTTATGGGCAAACACTTAACTGGGGAATGGAAGATGACTGCACCGGTGTACCAACTGATTGTTGAGTCAGTACAAAACGCCAAACCCTATAATGGCGTGACAATAGACGAAGTGTTAACCGACATCGACAAAAGTCTCAATCGAGGCGAGTTAGGTGCGGTTGAGCGCAGTTGCTTTGACTTATTGTCAAACCACTGTAGTGACATTCGGGTGGTATCATTGTACTTGTATACGAGCATGTTATGGTTGACTAAAGCAGGGGTAGTCGAATTATTTCCTACCCTTAAATTGTTGCATCACCAGCACATTGAACAGGTTTTACCTGATGATTGGTCAGCAAGCAAAAAACTGATGGTATTAGACAGTAACTTGGCTTTTTTTTTTAAAAAGCTTAATCGCAAGATAGAATTTTTTTCTCGCCAACAAAATATACAATTGTTAGATTGGTACGAGCAGCTTGACTATGAAGCACTTGAACAAGTGCAGAGCAATGCTCAAGACTTTATTGATTTTGCTAGTGGTTTGTTATTAACCACTGAGCAGAACTCGATTGCGTTAATGCGGCGGTTTAAGCAAACCATGAGTGAGATCAGGTTAAAATCGCCACAACAACCAGAAGAGCAGCCACAAGAGGAACCGCTGCCACCTGCCGTGGTAGAAGAATTAGCTGTAGAGCCACCCGCAATACCAGTGACGGCGTCGATAACCGCGGAATTAATGCTTGAGCAGCTTTCGTATCCACTTGAGCTATTGATTAAAAAACTCGACGTGTTTCAAATGTTGTTAACTCAGCAAGATCATATTAAAACTGCGGTGCTCATGACTGATGTTTTGCAAACATTAGAAACCTTTGACCCCAAGGTCTATTTTCCCCAGTTATTTAAACCTTTTGTCGAGGCTCAGGTGTTATACGGTGATCAACTGCAAGAGACAGAAATGTTAGCTCAGAAATATAGTACTCAAGCACTTAAAGATTTGTTATCTCTTGATTTGGACGCCTTTATCGACATTGAATTTGAATATTCATATGAAGACGAGGCGCCATTATGAGCCAGTTTAGTGACAGCATTGAAAGCTCGTTGAAATTAACCATTAATGGCCAAACCCATAGCGTACCCGGAGGCAATATCAAGCTGTGTCGGCTAGCACTTGAAACCACAGGTTTTAATGGTGAAATTGAATTTTGGTTATCAGATGAATATGGCAGTGACAAGCTAACTCAAGACTTTGCCAGTGAACAGCTGATAAAATTACAGCTGAGTATCAAACAATATACCTACTCGCAAAATCTCACTCCAGAGTCGATATCGTTAACCGCATTGGTGGGTCGGCGTAGTGTTTATGAGCAACAATATATTGAGCTAAAAGACAGCAAAATTTTGTATCGCAAATATTGGTGTGAGTTTAGTGATGTGGCCCAGTTTTTATGGCGGCAACATTTTCCTTGCTTGTTATATGTTGATAAAAGCTTTAAGCAATTGATCAGTGATCAGCAAGTTAATGAGATCATTATAGTGTTCGACTGGGCTGGGTTAGAGCAAACTAGACCGATGATCTGTTTGGGGCTGGGGGCGACAAGATTGTGTTTTTATGATTTTTTACTCGGTTATTTGGCCCAAAATGGTGTCTTTTGGTTATATGACTATAGCAATAACAGTTATGTCATTCGTGCGAAAAAGGTAACCCCAGCGAGCTGGTTATCGTTTATTCCTGATCACATTTATGGACTCAAACTGCGTTATGACATTCCAGATGTAAAAACCCAAGACTTGCTCAATGGCCATAGTGAACAAGCCAGCACGACTGAGGTTAAACATAATACCTTGGTTAAAGGGATCAAAAATCATCGCTTGATCATCACTCCGTTTGCTCAGACACAAAAACAGCAACAAAACCTGCAATTAAAATTAGCTGAGCCAATATTGGGGCGATTGGAATTAGGGTTTAAAGGGTTTCCATTGATGGTAGCGGTGCCCGGTTGTGGCTTAATTTTTGATCATTCGGATTTTAGCCATGAAGGATTATATTGCCAGCAGTCATATCGTGCCATTGGCTGCGATATATTACTAACAGCCATAGAACAACAAGGACAGCATGATTTAAACCAAGTATTCACTCAATACCAAGGTCACTATCACTGCCATTTTGAACATAAAAATGATATTAGCGCAGGTCCAGACTGCCCTTTATCACCACCTTGTTATGTTGAGGGCATTATTGTATCTGAAACCGGTGAAAAAGCAGACAAAACGTATCAGTATCACCACAATGAGACCAGTCAACAAATGGAATATCGCATTAATATTCCATTATGGGACCAAAAGATAAAACTGTTGTTTAAACCCGATTTTATGCCGCCTCATTTTTACTTTCCATTATATAAAGGATGTCGAGTACTGCTTGAAATAGATTTATTTAGTGCTCGAATTTGTCGGGTATTGGATTGGGGGGCAAGGGTATTTTTAGATAAGCAAACTGAAGGTAACCATTTATTGTTTGGCAAGAATGAACAAGACGAGACCTCATTAAGCCATGTATACGAAGGCAATAAACCGGTATTAATCCTTAAACGAGTAAAAGTGGACGACACCGAAATGGTAAAGCTTGAAGAAGGCAAGATCACCTTTCAAACCAAATAGGAGGATTAATTATGACCCAAGCCGTTACTATGGGGGCCGTTTTGAAATGTACCTTTGGTTCTGCGCCATCGAGCATGGATGTGACCTCTAAAAATCGGGTGATGCAAATTAATCCGGTCGCCAACATCATGGATGTTATTCCACTTAAAAACATCCTATCGTTTGGTATGTGTTCATCAGCGACCAACCCTGTGGTGGCCGCCGCAACAACAGCGGCATTAGGGGTGTTAACCCCAATGCCTTGTGTTCCAGCAACTGCCGCCCCTTGGGTGCCTGGTTCTCCGACCATATTGGTAGGTAATATGCCAATCCTCAGCGATACCAGCACCTTGATGTGCACCTGGGCTGGTTGTATTAGTGTGACCACTCCCGGACAAATCCCGGTGTATGTGAAGTGATCTTTAATCCCAAAATTGATATGGATAAGGAATAACTAAGCGAGTCTTCGATTTCGTGATGCAAAACGGGACATCCAAGTCCCCCTTTTGCACTCAATCTTCGATAGCCTATTATTGCCTCGGCCGTCCCGGTCTCCAGCACTATGCAATAACATCGCAAGCGCGTTACTGCTTCGTTGCTGGCTTCCGAGATGACTTAACGTCGCGTTCGTATGCGATCTTTGGATTCCCTCTGGCGCTATGCGCACGCCGGGCTTCCAGTATCGCCTCGCAACTACCGGGGACTAACCGCCTCGGCTTTCAGCCTTCCATGTCGATCAGCGAGTGTGTTTCATGCCGTATGCTGCGATCAATATGGGAAACAAGTCAGCAGAAATAGGCTCAGGCGTAACCAGGTTTTGGCCTTTTTTGCGCAAAAGGAACCCTGTCTGGTCGGCATGGAGAGTTGTGGTAGTGCTCACTACTGGGCGCGAGAGATACAAAAGCTTGGCCACCAGGTGAAGATGATCCCGCCTCAGTATGTGAAGCCCTATCTGCGGGGTAACAAGAATGACTACAATGATGCGCTGGCAATCGCTGAAGCAGTTACTCGACCAGAGATGCGCTACGCTGCCATCAATACTCAGGAACAGCAGGATATACAAGCACTGCATCGGCTACGAGAACGTCGTATTCAGGAGCGTACTGCGTTGTGCAACCAGGTACGGGGGTTGTTGGCAGAATACGGGATTGTTATCAGCCTGGGTGTTCGCTGCCTGCAGCGTAAGCTTCCTGATTTTCTGGGTGATGCTGAAAATGGATTGAGCGACCTTTTTCGTCGTTATCTGGTCCGAATTCAGCAGCAGCTACAGGAACTGGATGCACATATTGATTTTTATACCGATATTTTTCAGGAACAGAACCGCTGCAATGAAGTTTGCCGACGGTTGCAAACCATCCCGGGTTTCGGCCCTGTTGTCGCCAGTGTCTTTTACAGCATGGTAGGTAATGGAGAAAACTATCTACGAGGAAGAGATGTATCGGCTGCTGTGGGGCTGGTACCAAAGCAGCATAGTAGTGGAGGGAAAGACCGTCTTCTAGGCATCAGTAAGCGAGGAGACCGATATCTGCGCAGCCTGCTGGTACATGGTGCACGCTCAGTCATCATACATGCAGTAAACAAGGATGACAGATTAAGTCGGTGGGTTAATCGAAGGTTAATCGAATAAGGGCAGCGCGAGGCTACAACAAGGCTTCTGTGGCCCTAGCAAACAAAATGGCGCGTATCGGTTGGGCTGTGATTAGGAGAAATACTGTTTACCAGGTAGCTTGATGTTCATTTCAAGTGATGCGGGTTTAGCAGAATAGAGAGGAAACCTACCAACGATTGCGAAGGCTCTGTAACGAGTGATGACACAACAGGTCAGACCGGCACATTGAAAACCTGAAAGTCCCCAAAGTCTACCAAGACTGAGATTTTGATAAGGACGATGTGCGCGAATTTCATCGAGGCCAGAAGAACGAAACTTCTTCATAAACAGGCCGGATATATGGAAGCAATCCTGTCCCTATCATCAACGGTATGGTGTCTTGCAAAACGGGAGGAGACCATATATGGGGACTGGGATGGTGTGCCGTAGAAGCACAGATAAGGCAGGTCGCATGCGATTTGGCTTACTGAGCTGTAAGCTCAGAGAGAGATGGTGGTAGGTCCGCCGGAGTCTGCCGTCGGTGGCTGGCTTCAAACCCCCTCAAGCTGCAGATGTTAAGAGCATCGGTGGTGAGCATTGAGGAAACGATGAGGCAATGACCTCATCAGGTACGATATCGAGAGGCGAGTAAAACCGAACCCATGTTGACGCGTCGAGAACCCAACATGACATCAGAACCGGGGTCGCGTCCTAACCCTGGGATAAGATTGCGAGTGAATGCCGAATGCTGCGAGAAAAGACAGGACACCCATCATCTTTGCTGGATCAAGTGATGGGTGTCCTGATCTCTGCCCTGATCTCTCGAAATAACTGGGGTCAGGGTAGCGGCCGAGCAAAATAACTGGGGTCAGATACAAATTAAATGCAAGAGCAAAGAGGAAGTTTGATTTAACGTGTATCTGACCCTAGTTATTGCGATATCTGGCTCGATTTCGAGGATTTCACCGACAAATACCGGGATATGCAGAAAGCCGCAAAAATACTTTCAAAAGCGGCTGCCGGTGGCGACATGGAGAAGATTAAGCCCGCCTTCGGTGCTTTGGGAAAGAGTTGTAAAGCGTGTCATAAACCCTACAGAAACTGATCCAGCGTGAGTGGAGCTTCTCAAAAAGTCCTGGAAGTTATCCATCTGCACTGGATTACTGAGAAGTTACTTTGAAGTCCCACCCCCCGTGCTTCAGGGATTTGTCAGCCAGGTATCAAGCAGCCGATGGGCTATGGAGTCTCTGCCGGGCAGGCGGAGAGTATCAGGCGCCTGCTCTTGATCATCCCGGCTGATCTGCATCACCTCTTCACGGCTGA
>JBEVXT010000823.1:0-6783 GCA_040505955.1 Sedimenticola sp.
TATAACTTATCTCATCTTGGGAAGGGAACTTCCAATACATCTCTGAATTGACAAAATCTATATTTGGTGCCAGGTTCCCTTACAAGACAAAATCAATGTGCTCCACTTGTCCAATCATTCGCCTCTTTATAAAAGAAGCATGATGTATTGTGGGTTATTTTATCTCAGCATCACAAAGGCTAATATATACATGTATGGTACAAAGCGTACTAAATTAATCAATTATTTATTATAAATATGTTTCCTTTAATGGTACATGTACAGGCACGGAGATTAGGTCAGATGAAAGCCATACAATGTTGCGAGACTTTATGGAATTATTTCGCATCACTGTAATATTACCTGCATCCGGGTGTACAGTGCTACATAGCATGATTTCTGAAAGGTAAATAAAAAAATAATTGGAGATTCCTGTCGGTATTGTGACACGGTGCGGCATTTCCGTGATATGGTGCGTAGCAGGTATATACATGTCGCGTTTGAAAACATGGCGGAAGCGGCAAGGTATGTGTTTGTTTTATTCAGTATTTTACAGCTCATATGGCAGTACCAACGATGTATCCGGTAGGCACAGACGCAGAAATGCGTATTGTTTGCACCTGGCATGCTCCCTATATCTAATACAGCGTACTTTTTTAACAATTTATTGGGAAAGATGACACGTGTTTGTAAGTCATTTGTGAATCGAGAGCACGTTAGAATTTGGACGATATTTGGCTAAATATCGCCTTGAGCCAAATATCGCCTTTTCTATCTCTTTTTTGGTGTCGATGCCGAGAAAATAATTGCTACATGACCCGTGGAAAGTGAAAACATTTTGCATGTATGATTTATAGTGTTTTAATGACGTTTTCCGATTTCTATTGTTATGGTGTGTACACCCCGTTATGGTTCAGTGTTTCCGTAGAAAAGTATATGGTGCATCAAGAAAACAAGCTATGGTGTGGACATTCACGGCAAACTAGATATGGTGCAGGCACCCTTCTCCGAATAGGCCACTGTTGGGTTGCACAGCAATTCATGCCTTACTGACACGTGTATCGTATTAGTTTATATTACAAATATAATAATACTAAGGGGGCAATGGGCGGTTTAAATATGGAAATTTATGCTCGCGCCATCCGATTTTACTAAATAAGGCGGTACTAAAAATCAGCTGTATGAAGCCAGTCTTTTGTGTGTTATACATGATACATGCATGTATGTGTAGTACAATGTGAATGCCTCCATATCAAAATGTATTGCGTCAGCATTTGTGGCCGGTTGAAAAAATACCCCACCCACCCATTTTCGACGTAAAAATTGCGGACCGATACTAAAACGCCACAATCTACAGGAAAGATGACTTTGAAATACATCTTCTTATGGAGATCAACCATACTCAAGTTGATTGGCAACATTTCGAATATACCATAACCATTAACTTGTTCCGGCAAATTTCACATCTTTGATGGCATATCGGTTTGTCACGAAAATAGTACTGCAATTGTTCTGTAATTTAATGGAGATAACTCCATCTGACAACTCCAAAGACACATGTGACTGCAGACTAACGGTAACTGCTAACTTATGCAGTTCAAGACTGGCAGTAACTCGCCAGCATGGGCCCTGGCGGCATTTGCCTCTCACCACTATGGGCGATGTCCATATGTGAGAAAGTTACCAGTTACTTGCCATGGGTCGGTGGTTTTCTCCGGGAACTCCGGTTTCCTCCACCATTAAAACTGGTTGTGCAACGGAGTATTGCATTCATGTAATGGGCTGTCGCAATACTCTACGTTGGTGCACATTTTCGGAAACTTTAAGTCTGTTTTTTTTGTCTGTTTTTGTGTGCACTCATCAAAATTTCTAAAATGCCTAAATTTTGGCACTGGCCCAGCCGGGTATGGAGCGCTCACCGAGGCAATTCCCACCCTTAAATACAAGCAAGCAAGCAACCAACCTATTTGGCAGTTATCTGCTACTTTCATGTAGAGTGTTGTGTGACTCACTTTTCCATAAACTTCACCATGCCTGCACATGATAGGCACTAAGTAACACCTAGGTTAACATACACATAAGAAAAAATCCGTTTTTAAAACAAGCTTTACAACTTGTTGAAACTGTGAACTAATTTTACGTGGCATCTTTAAATCGTTCTTACTTTTCATAAAAATACGACAACTGTGCTGAAATGTGATATCAACAACACCAACAACATGTTTCTTTAGCAAATTATTCAGCAACTGATCAGGTTCGACAAACCAACTCCCTCTGTAGCCCCAGACATCCAGAATACCGTTTTTAAGAACTACTTTCCCCCGCGCAAGGGTATCTCCAGTATTTAGACTGTTCACACCTAAACGTAGAAGCCGGGGTGGGGGTCAGGTGCAACCTGCCACCACCGCAGGGACGATAGTGTTAAGCGTGTGGTGGTGAAGGGGTAGATGGGCGTGGCAGAGCATGTTTTGATCTAGAAAAGGACTCATGTACCAGGAAATTAGGAAACACATGGGAAAACCATGCATTTGACATACATGTAGCGTTTTCAGACTGACAAGGTTGTTAGTCCAAGCTTCGACTTTAACGTTCGAAGTACTAGTAGTTGTTAGTCCAAGCTTCAACGTTATAGTACGAAGTAGGTATGCCTCCAATCGGACTTAACTGTAGTTGACCACCACCACCCTTGACTTGATAGTCGGCCTCCTAGCTGACACCCCCCCCCCTCCCCCTCAACCACCACCACCACTTAGTTAGAATGCTCAAATGTCTCTAATCCTCTCCCCGGTGGACGATAGACGTATTTCAATTACTGTCTGTATTCAAATGGAGCCGAGTGACTAGAAACACACGGGTGGTTAGTATAATTATATTTGTAATATAAACTAATACGATAAACGCGTCAGTAAGGCAGGCATGACTTACTGTGCAACCCAACAGTGGCCTATTCGGAGAAGAGTGTCTGCACCATATCTAGTTTGCCGTGAATGTCCACACCATAGCTTGTTTTCCTGACGCACCATATACTTTTCTACGGAAACACTGAACCATAACGGGGAAAACGTGATTAAAACACTAGGAAAACGTGATTAAAACACTATAAATTCTACATGCAACAAGTTTTCACTTTCCACGGGTCATGTAGCAATTATTTTCTCGGTATCGACGCCAAGAAAGAGCTAGAAAAGGAGATATTTAGCCAGATATCGTCCAAATTCCAACGTGCTCTCGATTCAAAAATCACTTACAATCATGGGTCATCTTTCCCAGTGAATTTTTCAAAACGTACGCTGTAGTAGATATAGGGAGCATGCCAAGTGCAAACAATACGCATTTGTGCGTCTGTGTATACCGGATACATCGTTGGTACTGCCACATGAGCGGTAAAATACTGAATAAAACAAACACATACCTTGCCGTTCCGCCATGTTTTCAAACGCGACATGTATATAGTTACCTGTTACGCACCATATCACGGAAATGCCACACCGTGTCACAATACCGACAGTAACATTTGTGTTCCTTACTTATGTACTCAAATCAGGTAAGCATACTTTTGTTATTGATACCATTGATTTTGTTAGTGCTTGCTTTAAACTGGCATATAGGACTTTGAACCAATTTTTTGGTAAAAGGAAATTGCTTTATTTTATTATTCCCACGTGGAAAACGGGTAAATACAATACATATGCCGATCTCGCCCCAGCTACATTGCGTCTGGTTTCGTAAAATTCGGTACTAGAAAAGGATGTTTCCTAACCTCTCGTGTTGGGAGGATAGCCTATTTTTATATTTCACGCTCTTTTGCGTCGTAAAGTTCATCCGTTGACTTATCGGACAACCCCTCAGGCTACAAAGACAGGAGGGTAACTGTCCCACGCATCCCGTCGGCTAGCGCCAGCTAGTCTGGTCTTAAAAACTAATGGTGGAGGAAAACCGGAGTACCCACAGCACACCTGCACGGAACAGACAAAACGTAAGATATTATGCCTTGAAGGCATTGGTCTATCTGTAACAATAAGACTCGTTTTGGAAAGGAGTCACGTGAGATAAAAGTAACAGATATAAATAGAAATGATCAAGGGCGTTATCACATAGAAGACACAAATACTCTGGTACTCGACATTGATTAATCACGATTAATTAGCTAACAATTCGGCAGAAACAAGGCTCCAAGGAACTTGTTTTCTTGTTTAGTGATGCATACAAATTGCCAGTACTATCGTTGATAATACTAATTGAAATTGAAGTACTATATGCCGCCTTAAAGCCCCTAAGTCACACATAAGCTGTAAAACTATTATTGTGTAAAATTAAAGCCTCTAGGTCACAGTTCATCTGTAAAATTATTATTGCGTAAAATTAATAACTCCCCAAATATGTTCATTACATATGTTTGGTGGACGAATTTGGTGGCTCTCCCATGATAGTGCATGTTAGCAATGTTTGCTTACCTGAATTTCATCTGTATTTATGAAACTTGGACGCTTCATAGATGCAATTTTATCATCATACAAGATGACATCACCATTGTCTCTGATGGTGACTGTAAAATCTGAAATGACAAATTAGGTGAACAAAATTATGTCATTTGAGTGATAAAATAGGAGATGTAATATAATTTGTATGCCCTTTAAATAAGGATGGGAATGGACATAAACCCTTTCAATATCACAGGCCTCTATATCAATATTTGGCAAACGGTGTAGATCCAGATGAGCCGGCTCGTAACGAGCCGTCTCATCAGTATCTACGCTATTTGCAAGTATTTTCTGATTAAAAATAGAAAAAAACACCCCTTTTCAATAAATGGATTGGTCGAAATTAAATGGTCTGATGATAGGATTGGTAAAAAAAATACTTAGACCAGACCCATTCAGGTACTTGGGGTTGAAAGGGTTAACTTGTTTTCTATGAATTGGAAAACGGCTATAACATAGTACATGACTTTGTACTCAAATCTAAAATGTGTAATCAATGTATAGCCAATTAAAACAATTAGTATTATATGATTGGGGTGTACATATTAGCAGTGCTCCAGATAAATATTTTTCTGCATTGGGTATTTACCCCGTTTTTTTTCCAATTGGGTATCTCAAATTTTCAATTGGGTAACACTGTTTTCGATACCCCCTATTTTTTTTCTCAATTGGGTATTGGTACCCCCTGATTTATTTTCAATTGGGTATCGGTACCCCCTGATTTATTTTAAATTGGGTATCTTCAATTTTTAATTGGGTATCTGCATAGGTTTTTTATTTTAATTAGTATCGTCAGTAAATGGTTTAGAGGCTGAACACGCACAGTTGCTTATACATGTATTAGACAGCCTGCCCAGACAAGGGTAAAACAATGCCTCCCACCCCCAAATAATTTTGTGGGGGCATAAAATAAGTGGTGCCGGGGGTGAGTGGAAGAGACTAAAAAAATAAGGAGGGGTCTGTAATCATAATAGTTTAATCCATAAGCAAAAATCTCTTCCAAAAGAATGTAAATGTAAATGCTTGTATTTAACGTCGGGAATTGGCTCGGGGACCTTCCATGACGGCACTGGGTAGAACCAGATATAAAAAAATAAAAAAAATAATAAAAATGCATACATATTCAAAACATTGAAATAAATCGATTATATAAACATGGATAATATTTTTCCAGACAGTTTTCAGTTTGATATAATTATATGGAATTTGTGAAATTGAAGCTAGAAAATTACAAATTAATTGTACAAGTTGGATTTAACCTTCAGTTGTGATAAAAGTTCTTCACCGATTTCATTTTTATTGCAGTTCCAAAACATTCAGCCTTTTACGGAAAAACAATACACTATATGTCTCGATAAAAAATCAATAACGAAAAATTTCCACGCGATGTGAAAATATGACCCACTCTACAAATGCACTAAATACCAAAGTTTATAGATTGTTCTTTCTATACAGAACCATATGATAATTTTGGCGGGAAAGCTATCTTCTCGAGTCGAGTGGATACGAAATGTATATCAAGCAATAAATTATGATGTGAAAATAAGCAAAACCGACATAACTATTTATTTCTACCATCATTCTCAATGTTGGAGTGATAAAAAGCTAATTCTATTTTCACAAATAAACTCACATATGCCGCTTTAAGACTAGCTTGACAATACTGGTACCATGTTCCATGTATTTTTTCTCAGCAATTCAATGGTATGTGTATTTTTGTCTGTTATTAGCGAATTTCATTTTATATGTCCCAAACTATAAGCGATGACGTCGTAAAACTCATGTGCCATGTAACAACAACTTGGTTTGTTTTGTACGAAAGTGTCAATATAATGCGGACGGATAGCAAAAATTTCAAGAAAGTTACAGATATAATGATTTGATTGATTTGATTTGAATATGGTTTTACGTCCGTTCAACAGCTAAGGTCATATACAGACGGGTCAACGGGTTCGAATCCCGTATTTCACCTGCATGGCGGGGGGTAAATCCCAATATCAGAGCTCAATATTTACATCGAGATACACATATTCAGCCCTGACATTAGAATAACCAGATTTGGTGCCAGGTCTTCGCACCATTTCATTTAACCCCTTCCCCAAAAAGTAATAGTATTAAGGCTAATCTTACTACTCTTATAAGGGGTATAACCAAATTCAACTCTCAACTACAAGAAAGCCAAAATAAAAAGGTACCTGAGAGCCAAAGCAGGTAGACCGGGATTCCGGAAAGGATGAACCCCATCGTTAAAATCCTTTTACTCGCCTTTTACGAGAAGCAGGACATACTGTGGTTTATTCTTTCCTGGGATCAGACGCAGCTG
>JBEVXT010000824.1:0-3831 GCA_040505955.1 Sedimenticola sp.
CGCGGGTATGACGGGAAAGAGGGAAGTTCGACCACTGGGTTCCAACCTATGCAGGGATGACCATGGTATTAAGCTTAAGTTAATGACATTGCCTTCTTACGAGGTCTCTTTTTTCGGATTTTTCAGTGGCTATCAGCGGTGGATAGCGAAGATAATTTCACCCTCTTTCAAGGTGATCTCCACCCGGCTCCCTTCAGGGCACTCTCCTTTGACGATCTTCATCGCCAGTGGATTTTCCATCTGCCGCTCTATTTCACGTCGCAGCGGGCGGGCGCCGTAGAAGGGGTTGAACCCGTCGTGGGCGAGTTTTGATATTACCTCATGGTCAACGTTGATTCGGATATCCTGTTGTGCCATCCGTTGCACCAGTTCATCAACGAACATCTCGGCAATCTTCTCGACGTGGGCCTCCTCCAGGTAGTGGAACACGATAATATCGTCGAGGCGATTGAGAAACTCCGGTTTAAAAAATTTCTTCACCTCATGCATCACCATGTGCTTGGCCTCTCTGTAGTCGGGCATCTCTGACTGGATGAAGCCGATTGAGCGTTTCTCCGGTGAGAGTGACTCCGTGCCCAGGTTGGAGGTGCCGATCAGAATGGTGTTGCGGAAAGAGATGGTGCGCCCCTGGGCGTCGGTCAGCCGACCATCTTCCAGTATCTGCAGTAGCATATTGAAGACATCGGGATGAGCTTTTTCCATCTCATCCAGCAACACCACTGTGTAGGGATTACGCCGTACCTTTTCGGTCAACTGGCCGCCCTCTCCATAACCGATATAGCCGGGAGGGGCGCCGATCATCTTTGAAACCTCGTGGCGCTCCATATACTCTGACATATCCAGGCGCACGATACGTGATTCATCGTCCAGCAAAAAAGCCGCCAGGGCGCGAGCCAGTTCGGTCTTACCGACACCGGTGGGGCCGAGAAAGAGGAAGGAGCCTATGGGGCGACTGGGTGAGGTGATACCGGAACGGTTGCGCCGGATGGCATCTGCCACCGAGTGAACCGCATCCTCCTGCCCGACGATCCGCTTGTGCAGGTTGCTCTCCATACGGGTCAGCTTGTTCGCTTCGGACTCGATCATTCGCGCCACCGGTATGCCCGTCCAGTGGGAAACCACCCTGGCGATATCCTCGGCGGTGATAATGGCGTCAACTTCCCCCAACTTCACTTTCCAGTCAGCACGTGCGTTTTGTAACTGTTCTTCTATCTGCAACAGTTTCATCTGCAATGATGCGGCGCTTGCAAAATCCTGGGCATTGAACGATTCGGCTTTATCGAGCTGGAGCTTCTGTGCATCAACCTCCAGCTCTTTCAGGTCGTGAGGTATGGAGATTAACTGGATATGTTTGTTTGACCCCGCTTCATCAAGAAGGTCAACCGCCTTGTCCGGCAGGTGGCGGTCGGTGAGGTAGCGTTCAGCCAGTTGGGCCGCCGCCTCAAGGGCCTCCGGTAGGTAGCTGACTTGGTGGTGCTTTTCGTAACGGGGTGCGACTCCCTTCATGATTTCGACGGTCTCCTCGACGGTCGGCTCGCGTACCATGATGGTGTGAAAGCGCCGTTCAAGAGCCCTATCGACTTCGACGTAGCGGTGGTACTCATCAAGGGTATCGGCACCGATGACCTGCAGAGTGCCCTGAGCCAGGGCGGTTTTCAGTAGGCTGGGAGCATCCATGCCACCGGTTCCAGCGCCAGCGCCGACGACGGTATGGAGTTCGTCGATAAACAGGATCACCTGCCCCTTGGCCTTGATCACTGCATCACGTACCGATTTCAGGCGCTCCTCAAACTCGCCGCGCATTTTTGCACCGGCGACGATCTCACCCATATCGAGTGACAGCAGTTGCCTGTTAAGCAGCGTCTCCGGCACATCGGCATCGGCGATGCGTTGGGCCAGCCGCTCGACAATAACGGTTTTGCCGACTCCCGCTTCACCAATCAGTACCGGGTTATTCTTTTTGCGACGGGAGAGTGTTTGGATGATCAGGCCGATCTCCTCTTCGCGGCCAATCACCGGATCAAGTTCCCCCTTGCGTGCCAGCTCAGTGAGGTCATGGGTATATTTTGTCAGTACGTCGGCTTCTGATTCGGCGTCGTCACTGGTGATCGTGCGGCCGTTACGCAGCTCCTTTAATGTTTGGTATACCGCTTTTCTTGTGATACCCGCCTGCAGTAGAAAGCCAGTGGTATGTCCTATTCTTGGATCGAACATGGCGAGAAAAAGAGTGCCCGTAGAGAGGTATTCATCACCGAGTTGCTGCGCCTCTTCGTAGGCGATTCGAAACAGGTCAGCCACCTCCTGCGTACCAATTACCTGGGTCTCGTGGACAGGGGCGGCACCCTTGTAGTGCTGGTGTATACGCCCCCTGATCTGGGTGACGGTATCAATGGGGGCCGGTGCAATCCGCTGGATAATCTTCATCGCCTCTGAGTCGGGCTGTGCCAACAGGGCAAGAAGAATAAAGTCTGGAGTGAGTTGATTTTGTTTTAGTGAAACCAGCTCTGAAACAGCAAGTTCCAAGATGTTGAGTACTTTTTTTGTACTTTTCTGTACATATTCCTGAAACATAACGCTCCCTGATTCCCTTTGGTATATCAAACCTGGGCACTCTTCAGCAACCGGATAGAGACATCTGCCCACGACCATCACGGTTATCTGAAAAGAAGTATAGTTGAACCTGGGTTACGCAGTTGCCCACTCCTGATACCGACACACGCCTCCACCAGCAGGGTGAGGGCGGCATCCCCCAATTTGCTGAAAGGCACCATTTCACCTATCCTTCACCCTTTTTCTTTCGGGGCAAACTTTCATGGGCTTCAAGTGCGGTATTGTGGGGCTGCCGAATGTCGGTAAATCCACCCTTTTCAATGCGTTGACACAGGCCACCATTGCGGCCGAAAACTACCCCTTCTGTACTATCGATCCCAATGTGGGGGTGGTGCCGGTGAATGACCCGCGTCAGCAGCGGATCGCCGAGATTGTCAAGCCACAAAACATCATTCCCACCACCATGCAGTTTGTCGATATTGCCGGGCTGGTTGAGGGCGCCTCCAAAGGGGAGGGGCTGGGCAACAAGTTTCTCGCCAACATCCGTGAGACCGATGCCATTTGCCATGTGGTGCGCTGCTTCGAGAATGATGATGTAGTCCATGTGACCGGACGCATTGATCCGCTGGCGGATATTGAGGTGATCAACACCGAGTTGGCACTGGCGGATCTGGAGAGCGTCGAGAAGGCGCTTGATAAAGCGAAGAAGCAGGCAAGAACCGGTGACAAGAAGGTGTTGGCCCTAAAAGAACTGCTGGAGTTGGTCAGTGACCAACTGGATGGCGGCAATCCGGTTCGATCCCTTGATCTCAATGAAGAGCAGCAGTTGGCTCTGCGGGATTTTCATCTGTTGACAGTCAAGCCGACGCTCTATATTGCCAATGTCTCAGAGGATGGGTTTGAAGATAATCCATTGTTGGAGAAGGTGCGTGAATTTGCCGCTGCGGAGGGCTCCGATGTCGTTCCGGTCTGCGCTGCTATTGAAGCTGAGATTGCCGAGCTTGCCGCCGATGAGCGTGGTGAGTTTCTGGCGGAGATTGGGCAGGATGAGTCGGGACTCGATCGGGTTGTCCACGCCGGATACAAACTGCTTGGGCTGGAGACCTATTTTACCGCCGGTGAAAAAGAGGTGCGTGCCTGGACTATTCCTGTTAATGCCACCGCACCCCAGGCTGCAGGGGTAATACATACCGATTTTCAGCGTGGGTTTATCCGTGCCGAGGTGGTCTCATACGATGATTTTATCGCCTTTGATGGTGAATTGGGCGCAAAGGAGGCGGG
>JBEVXT010000824.1:3931-24165 GCA_040505955.1 Sedimenticola sp.
CCGATTTTCAGCGTGGGTTTATCCGTGCCGAGGTGGTCTCATACGATGATTTTATCGCCTTTGATGGTGAATTGGGCGCAAAGGAGGCGGGTAAGTTACGCTCTGAAGGAAAGGAGTACCTAGTCAAGGATGGCGATGTAATTCACTTTCGATTCAATGTTTGATGCCACTAATTTCGCCTCCAATGAGTAAGGCTATTGACACCTCTAAGGCTCATAGGTATATTCTGCGGCCTTCATGGCTAAGTAGCTCAGATGGTTAGAGCGACGGACTCATAACCCGTAGGTCGGCAGTTCAATTCTGCCCTTAGCCACCATACAGACGCCCCATGATCTCCGGTCATGGGGTTTTTTACTTTATTACCGGCAACTTACCATCACAACATCGATTCTGTTACCAGCATCTGAGCCGTCACCAGCGACCTTCTCCGGGTCTCTGTGAAGATTATTTTGCCGGGTCAAAGGTAAATTTTTGTCCGGCCACCGCCGCTTCATACATCAACCCTTTCTTTGGCAGAGTAAATACCCCCACCCCGTTACTAGCCCTTGCTGAGAGCTGCCAATGGCTCTTTCAGTAATGCACCAATGGAGTGCATATATAAATTTGTGGTGTGCTGAAAAGGTGCGTTAGCCTGTTTTTAGTGATGGTGATACTCCCTAATATACTGAAGAGAAAGATAAAGTTCGGGTGGTATGGGTTGTGCATATTTACCCGCCAACTGATTTCCCCAAAACGGGGCGTCCTATTTTTCTGGTTCGGAGACCGCTTCATGAAGAGAGCACTATTTGGTTTGATCCTGTTGGCGATGTCTCCTGCGGCCGCTTTGGCTGAGGAGGTGGTAATGAGTGGCGCAAATACCGCCTGGATCCTCACCTCCACAGCACTGGTGCTGTTTATGACTTTGCCGGGATTGGCCCTCTTCTACGGTGGGTTGGTGCGTTCACGCAACGTACTCTCGATTCTGATGCAGTGTTTCTCCATCGCCGCTATGGCTTCCATTGTTTGGTTGCTCTTTGGCTACAGCCTCGCTTTTGGCGGCGGCAATGACTGGATTGGTGATTTCAGCAAGGTGATGTTGGCCGGTGTTGGCCGAGAGAGTCTTTTCGGGGATATCCCCGAGCCTCTCTTTATGCTGTTTCAGATGACCTTTGCCATCATCACTCCTGCATTGATCATTGGTGCCTATGCAGAGCGCATGAAGTTCTCCTCTATGCTGCTTTTCAGCACCCTTTGGTTGGTGTTGGTCTATGTCCCGGTTACCCACTGGGTCTGGGGCGGCGGATGGCTGAATCAGATGGGGCTGTATGACTTTGCCGGCGGTGTGGTAGTGCACATTACCGCCGGTGTTGCCGCCCTGGTGGCCGCCATCGTCGTGGGGCCGCGTAAGGGTTTCCCCACCACGGCGATGCCGCCCCACAACATGACCATGACAGTGACCGGTGCCGGAATGCTCTGGGTGGGCTGGTTCGGTTTCAATGGCGGAAGCGCCTTGGCGGCCAACGGTGATGCGGCAATGGCGATGCTGGTGACCCATATCTCCGCCGCCGCTGGCGCCATGACCTGGATCGGCATCGAGTGGAAGCGTTTCGGCAAGCCCAGCGCTCTGGGCGCGGTGACCGGTATGGTGGCCGGGCTCGGCACCATCACTCCCGCATCCGGCTATGTTGGCCCCGGCGGCGCCCTGGTGATCGGCCTGATGGCAGGCGTCGTCTGTTTTTTCTCCACCCAGTACATCAAACGAGTACTGAAGATTGATGACTCGTTGGATGTCTTTCCGGTGCATGGGGTCGGCGGCATCCTTGGCACCCTGCTGGTCGGTATCCTCTCCTCAACCCAGCTTGGTGTCTTCAGTGGTTATGGTTTTGCCGAGGGTGTTGAGACCATGGCGGGGCAGTTCTCAGTCCAACTTACAGGGGTGGTGGTTACCGTACTGTTTACGGCGGTGGTTACCTATCTCACTCTCAAGCTGGTGTCTCTGATTACAGGTGGTCTCAGAATCAGTGAAGAGGAGGAGTTCGAGGGGCTCGATCATGTTGAGCATGAGGAGACCGGCTACATTATCTGATGGTGGTTGCGGCAGGGAAGGAGTATATCGGGGGCGGGGCTGCAGTTGCCTAAGCCCAGCTACCCGACGCTGTCTGCCAGCAGTGGTTGGTCGGGATGAGAGGATTCGAACCTCCGACTTCTTCGTCCCGAACGAAGCGCGCTACCAGGCTGCGCCACACCCCGAATACAAGAGCTAGTACTTGCGTTTTACGGCGAAGTCCGCCAGCGCGCTGAGTGCGCTGCGGTAGGGCGTGTCGGGCAAGCCAGCGATTGCCGCTTTTGCCTTGTCTGCTTCCTCCTCCGCGAGCCGCGAAGTGTACTCGATAGCATCAGTGGATTCAATGGCCTTCATGACCTGGTCGATATGCTCCCGGCCCCCTTTTTCTATCGCCTCACGAAGGGCTGCCCGCTGCTCGGGTGCACCTACCGCCATGGCTCGGATCAGCGGTAGGGTGGGTTTGCCTTCGGCCAGATCGTCACCGATATTTTTGCCGATCTCCTCATTGGAGGTGCTGTAGTCGAGAGCGTCATCAATAATCTGAAAAGCGATTCCCAGGTGCATGCCATAGTCAGCCAGGGCCTGTTCCTCGGCCTCACCGGCACCGCAGAGAACGGCGCCGAGTCGGGTGCCCGCCTCAAACAGGGTGGCGGTCTTGCGCAGGATCACCTCGCGGTACTTCTCCTCGCTGGTGTCCGGGTCGTTGCAGTTGAGCAGTTGCAGCACCTCACCCTCGGCGATGCGGTTAGTGGCGTGGGAGAGGATCTCCATCACCCGCATCATATTGACATCCACCATCATCTCAAACGCACGCGAGTAGAGGAAATCCCCCACCAGTACGCTGGCGGCGTTACCCCAGACGGCATTGGCGGTTTCACGGCTGCGGCGCAGCTCCGACTCATCCACCACATCGTCGTGCAGCAGGGTGGCGGTGTGTATAAACTCGATCACCGCCGCCATATCTATCTGTTTCTCTCCCTGATAGTCGAGGGCCCGTGCCGCAAGCAGCACAATCATCGGCCGCAGGCGTTTGCCGCCACTGTTTACGATGTAGTGACCGATCTGATTGATCAGCACGACGTCAGAGTGAAGACGGTTCAGAATAAGGGCATTGACGGCCTCCATGTCGTCAGCAATCAACTCGCGGATAGCAGGTATATCCATACAAAATTCAGGGTTCTGTGGTCGGCAAAAGCCGAGTGAAAGGGAGAAACATGCTAGGAGCGTGGATATGTGCTGTCAAGTCAGGTTGATTGAGATGCCGCTTACTGGTCTGTTTCGTTTGACTTGGGCCTGCTGGGCGGGTAGTATTCCCGCTCTTTCGTGGGCGCGTTTCGATTTCTGCGCTTTAGTGATACAGATTTTTGCGGGGATTTGGGTATGTATGCCGTAATTCAGACCGGGGGTAAACAGTACCGGGTTTCCGAAGGCGATACGTTGAAAGTTGAGAAACTTAACAACGAAGAGGGCGCCGCCATCGAGCTCGATAAAGTACTGATGGTTGCCGATGGTGAAGATATTAAAGTGGGTACCCCCTATGTGGATGGCGGTAAGGTTGCGGCCACCGTCAAGTCTCATGGTCGGGGCAAGAAGATCAAGATCATCAAGTTCAAGCGGCGTAAGCATCACCTGAAACGCCAGGGCCACCGTCAGTGGTACACTGAACTTGAGATTACGGGCATCAGCGCAAGCTGAGGGAAGGACTAGACAATGGCACATAAAAAAGCAGGCGGTAGTACACGTAATGGCCGTGATTCGGAGTCCAAGCGGTTAGGCGTCAAGGTCTTTGGCGGCCAGACCATCTCCGCTGGCGGTATCATCATCCGTCAGCGTGGCACCGCAGTTCACAACGGCGTGAATGTTGGCTGTGGCAAGGATCATACCCTCTTCGCCAAGGCGAACGGTGTGGTTAAGTTTGAGATCAAGGGCCCGCGCAAGCGCAGATACGTGAGCGTGATCCCGGCCTGATAACGCCGCATTCAGTGCAGTAGAAGGCCTCGTCTGGTGACGGGGCTTTTTGCGTTATGCACAACGTAACTATTCAGCTCACCTCTAAAATCCGCCATTTCTGCGTTACAAAATAGTTTGGGGTCGGAGTCGATTGCGGCAAGAAACGGTAAATTTCCCTACCATCTTCATCGCAATCGACTCCGACCCCTGGTGAAAAGACTCAATTTAGCCGGGGGTACTGAATAGTTACGGAATATCTTTGGCAGGGATGCCGGGAGCGACTCATGGATGAATTTATGCGATTTCTTGAGCTACTGCCTGGTAATGAGTACGGTGTTAAGTATTGTGCTGAATAGTTATCTTAAAAATGGGTCTTCTCTGTGGGCTCTGTGATTCTCAGTCTACTCTGTGTTCCTTATAGAGAGTGTAGACAGGCCAAAAAGTCATGAAATTTGTTGATGAAGCAGTTATTCACGTCGATGCCGGCAACGGCGGCAGTGGTTGTATCAGTTTCCGCCGGGAGAAGTATATCCAGAAGGGCGGGCCTGACGGTGGTGACGGTGGTGACGGCGGTAGCGCCTACCTGATAGCTGATTCCGGCCTCAACACCCTGGTTGATTTCCGCCATCATCGACGCCACCGTGCGGAAAACGGTCGTCCCGGTATGGGACGCAACTGCACCGGCCACAGTGGCGGAGATCTCCATATCAAGGTGCCGGTGGGTACCCTGGTAAAGGATACAGCGACGGAGGAGACTATCGGCGAGCTACTTCGCCATGGTGACGAACTGCTGGTGGCCAAGGGCGGTTTTCACGGTATCGGCAATGCCCGTTTCAAGAGCAGCACCAACCGTGCACCCCGACAATCGACTCCCGGTACCCCCGGCGAGCAGAGAGAGCTGCTGCTTGAGCTGATACTGTTGGCCGATGTCGGGCTGCTCGGCATGCCTAATGCTGGCAAGTCGAGTCTGATCACCCAGGTTTCCAGCGCCCGGCCAAAAGTGGCCAACTACCCTTTTACCACTCTCTACCCCAATCTTGGGGTGGTCAGTGTGGGTGAAGGACGCAGTTTTGTTATTGCCGATATTCCCGGCGTTATCGAGGGCGCGGCAGAGGGGGCGGGTCTTGGAATCCGTTTCCTTAAGCACCTCGATCGCACCCGCCTGCTACTTCATCTGGTCGATATCGCGCCGATGGATGAGGCGATCGACCCGGCCGATGAAGTGCGGTGTATTATTGCTGAACTTGGGAAATATAGTGGAGACCTGCTGGCCAGGGAGCGTTGGCTGGTGCTCAATAAGGTGGATCTGCTCACCGATGAGCAGTTTGCAGAGCGCAGTGATGCTCTCCTTGATGAGCTGAAATGGGAGGGCGCCGTCTTTGCCGTTTCAGCCGTTACCGGTGACGGTACCCAGGCGTTGGTCTACGCTCTGATGGAACATCTGACGGCGTTGAAAGAGCAAGAGCGGCAGGCGCTGGGTGATGAGGATGATGATGAACCCTGGGATCCGCTGAGATAGGAGTTGTTACGGATGCCCGCGTCAAATGACAAGCTGAAAAACAGACGCCGCTGGGTGGTCAAAATCGGCAGCGCGCTACTAACTGATGGCGGCAAAGGGCTGGCGCGTGAGGAGATCGCTTCCTGGGTGGAGCAAATGGCGCGCCTGACCCGTTTGGGGCATCAGGTGGTGCTGGTCTCTTCAGGCGCCGTGGCTGAGGGTATGAGCCGCATGGGTTGGCGTGTCCGTCCCAAGAGCCTGCATCAACTCCAGGCAGCGGCGGCGATTGGTCAGATGGGTCTTGCGCGCGCCTACGAGGACTGCTTTCAGACTCACGGCCTGCACACCGCCCAGGTGCTGCTGACTCACGATGACCTGACCAACCGCAAACGCTATCTCAATGCCCGCAGCACATTGCGGACACTGATTGAGCTGGGTGTGGTGCCGGTAGTCAATGAGAATGACGCCGTTGCCAATGATGAGCTGCTGTTCGGCGACAACGATACCCTTGCGGCCCTGGTGGCCAACCTGGTTCGTGCCGATCTACTGGTGCTGCTCACCGACCAGGCCGGTCTTTTTGACAGTGACCCCCGATTTAACAAGGATGCACAACTGATAAGTGAAAGTCAGGTGGATGATCCTGCACTCGATCAGTTTGCCGGTGGCAGTGGCAGTGGTCTGGGGCGTGGCGGTATGACCACCAAGATACGGGCGGCGCGCCTGGCGGCCCGTTCCGGCAGCGCCACGGTCATCACCTCCGGTGTGGGGGATGATGTGCTGGGACGGATTGCTGCAGGTGAGCGTTTGGGTACCCTGCTGACTCCCGCTCAGGGGGCGGAGGCGGCGCGCAAGCACTGGCTGGCGGGACATCTCCAGGTGCGTGGCCGCCTGATACTGGATGCCGGTGCCGTCAAGGTGCTGCGTGAGTCCGGGCGCAGTCTTCTGGCGGTGGGTGTGACCCAGGTGATGGGGCACTTCTCCCGTGGTGAGGTGGTCTCCTGTGTCGATTCTGAGAACCGTGAAGTGGCCCGTGGACTGGTCAATTACAGCTCGGCAGAGGCCGACCGTATTAAAGGTCGGCCATCAGCCGAGATAAAACAGATTCTCGGTTATGTCGATGATGATGAACTGATCCATCGGGATAATCTGGTGTTGGTTTAGCGTTCCTATCTGAAACCACTCGGGTGGATTCCGGGAGGCGTCATGTATAGAGCGCAACACTTTTCACCTGGGCATAGACTTTGGTACCCACTTCCAGCCCCAGATGATGTTGGGACTTGCGAGTGATTCTCGCCAGCAGGGCTGCCCCGCCGATATCCAGGCGCAGCAGCATGCGCCCCCGCCCGTGAATTTCCATTGCCTCTACTGTTCCGGGCAGGATGTTGAGGATGCTGGTGAGGCCGGGTGGTTCGAGGGTCAGGCTCACATCCTTGGCGTGAATGCGGATACGGATCTCGCTGCCTACCGGGAGATCGATCCAGCTGACGGTAATCTCACCACCGCTGAAGGCGAGGCGGGAGAGGTGGTACTTCTCGTCGTGAGAGATGAGGGTGGTGTTGATTACGGCACCAGCATCGGCATCCCGGGCGATGGGTAGATCCATGCGCGCCAGCACCTCATCCAGCGCCCCCTGGGCGAGAATCCGGCCATGCTCCAGCAATACCAAGTGATCCGCGATCCGCACCAGCTCATCCAGGTCATGTGTGACATAGATGATGGGTATCCGGCTTTCACGATGAAGTGACTCCAGATAGGGGAGTATCTCTCTCTTGTGATCCCGGTCGAGAGCCGCCAGCGGCTCATCCATCAGCAGCAGTCGTGGATTGTTGAGCAGTGCGCGGCCTATGGCTACCCGCTGCTTCTCGCCTCCTGACAACTGGGCCGGTAGTCGTTTGAGCAGGCCGGCGAGCCCCAGCAGGTCGACCACGCGTTGAAACTTCTCGCTGCGCTCTTGGCGATGGGTGCGCTTGTAGCCGTAGAGCAGGTTGGCCTTCACCTGCAGATGAGGAAACAGCGCCCCCTCCTGGAAGACATAGCCGATACCCCTTCTCTCCGGTGGGACAAACAGTCCCTGTTTGCTCTCCTGCCACTTGTCGCCGTTAACTTCCAGGCGGCCGGTGGCACGGCTCTCAAGACCGGCGATACAGCGCAGCAGGCTGGTCTTGCCGGAACCTGAGCGTCCAAACAGAGCAGTGACGCCGGTGCCGGGAATGGTCGCTTCGGCACTTAGGTCAAAATCCCCCAGGGGGAGCTGAAAGTGAAACCGTATCTCCTTGTTCATCGCAGATCGCCTCCCTGAAGAGTGCGGTTGCGATCCATACGATAGATGAAGAAGAGCAGTACAAAAGAGAACAGCAGCAGGCCACCCGAGAGCCAGTGGGCCTGCCCATACTCCAGTGCCTCGACGTGGTCGTAGATGGCAATGGAGAGCACCTGGGTCTCGCCGGGTATGTTGCCTCCCACCATCAGTACCACACCAAACTCTCCGAGAGTGTGGGCGAAGCCGAGAGTGGCGGCGGTGATCACTCCTTGCCGTGAGAGAGGCAGTACCAGAGTGAAGAAGCGATCCAGTGGGGTGGCCCTGAGGGTGCTTGCCGCCTCCAGGGTGCGTTGATTGATGGCAGAGAAGGCGGTCTGCAGTGGCTGTACCACAAAGGGCAGTGAGTAGATCACCGACCCCACCACCAGGCCGCTGAAGGTGAAGGCGAGTGAGCTGCCCCCCATCGCCTCAAACAGGCCACCGATAGGTCCGTGGGGGCCGAGAGTGACCAGCAGATAGAAGCCGAGCACGGTGGGCGGCAGCACCAGGGGGAGGGCGACCACCGCCTCCACCACCGCCTTGAAGCGAAAGTGGCTGCGGCTGAGCCACCAGGCCAGAGGGGTGCCCAGCAACAGCAGGATCAGGGTGGTGATGCCGGCAAGCTTGAGGGTGATCCAGAGGGCGGCAAGATCTGTTTCATTCAGCATAAGAGGGCTTTCATTCAGGGTGTTGCGTAGCCGTGGGCGTGGATGAGGGTTTGTGCAGCATCACTTTTAACATACTTAAGGAAGTCTCTGGCTGCCGCCGATTCCCGCAGCAGCACCGCTTGCTGGGCGATGGGGGTATGGAGCCTCTGGGGTACTTCCCAGTAGGAGCCGCTGATTGCTTTACCTGGTCGCTTAATCTGTGAGTAGGCGACAAAGCCGAGGTCGGCGTTGCCTGATCTGACGAACTGGAAAGCTTGGCCGATATTTTCGCCTCTTACCATTTTGCTTCTCAACTGCTGCCACAATCGGCGTGACTGCAAAAACTCCTGGGCTGCTTTGCCGTAAGGTGCCAGCTTGGGGTTGGCAATGGAGAGATGGCGAAATTCACCCTGCTCAAGTACTTTGCCACCCTCATCTATGAGACTCTCATTCGGGCTCCATAACACCAGCTTGCCCACTGCATAGGTGAAGCGATGGCCACTTATCGTATCGCCCGCCTCTTCAAGTAGGCGTGGGCGGCGCTCATCGGCTGAGAAAAAGAGGTCGTAGGGGGCGCCGTTATGGATCTGGGCGTAGTGCTTGCCGCTGGATCCCGTTATCAGGGTCACTTTGTGGTCAGTCGCTTGCTCGAATTGCTCTGCCAGTGCTTCAATGGTGCCGATAAAGTTGGAGGCAACAGCCACGCGTATCTCATCCGGGCAGGCGTTGCCGCTGACAAGTAGTAGTAAGAAAACGAGTTGCCGTAACGTTCGGTACATGCCGGTGACCATGCTTCTGGATCAGGGAGTGCATTATTGCACAGCAACTCTGTTTTTGCGTTTCCAAAAAAGTGCCCGAAGAACCCCTCATGTTTGAGGCATGGATTATTTGGGAGGCTGTTTATCGTTCAATCGCCAATCGTAGTCGAGGTGGGTAATCTCCACATCGCCTTTGGTGATGCGATCTTGTGCGACAGGGTCATCCGTCAGCAGGGCGGCATAGCGGGAAAAGAGGTTTTTGAGTGAGGTGAAGTCGCGGTGACCTTGGCTGAAGTCTTTTTCATACCAGTCAAAAATCTTTGAAACCTCCAACTGATCGCTTTCAGCATTGTAACGGTTGCGGCTACGATCAGAGAGAAAACGGATCAGGCTCCTCTCAAGTTGATCGTTCAGCTGTTGTGGGGTGAAAGCCTCATTGGGAAGTGCCGGGCAACCGATGGAGGCACAGACTACCGCTACATGGATGCGTGGCTCATCGAAAGCGCCGGGGGCTCGAATCAGGCGGTGTTCGATATCATCCAGGCTGCGTTTCTCCCCCAGTAGTGAGAAGAAGGTTTTTTTCCATGGAGAGCTGAAGAGTGAGCCGAGATCCTTGATTGAGTTTAGATCGGGATAGCGGGTGAGGATCAGCTCAACGGTGTAGGCGTTGTAGGCATTGATCAGAAATGCCAGCTGCTGCTCTCTGTTCCATCTATCGTAGGTCTGCTTCCCGACGGCGGAAAGCACCTTCAGATAACTGGTCAGTAACGCCCGCTCTTTTTTCAGCGTGCTGTAGTCAACCTGGGAGGCGTGTCCGTTATCGATCCAGACAACATGCTTCTCCAGCAAGGCATCCCACTGGCTGTGCTGATGCTCAAAGGGTTCTGCAGCCAGCACCGGAGAGGTGCCAGCGTAGAGTAGAACAAGGAGTACCAGGTGGCGCATATGGATCTTTCTATAGATTAAATCAACAGGTCAGCACGCGGTTTTGCATCAGCAGGTTTATGTTCTATCTGCGGCTTGCAGGAGATCAGTCGGTCGGATTTGGTCTTATGCTGACTGATCAGGTGTTTCTCGATGGTATCAGCCCGGCGGCTTGCCAGCTCAAGCAGCTGTTCGTCGGATATGACGGGCTCGGGAGGGTTATCCTCACTCTCCCCCTCTTTCTCCTCCTTGCCTTGTTGTGCTGTCTGTTCCGCAGCCATTTTTGTTTTTGCCTCTGTCAGCAGTGCCTGGCGATCACTCTCCACCGCAATTCCGCAGAGTTTGATGTAGATTTCCGGGCGCTCGCTAAGCACATGAGCGATCTTTTTCAGATACTCCCGATCCTTGCCGTTGAAGCTGTCGCCGCCCGCTTCGAAAAACAGCGGGTCAAGTTTCACCTTCATCGCTTCCTCTCCTACAGCTTGGGCAAGGGTCAGCAGGGTGCCAAAAGGGAACAGGGCGGCGGTCAGGTAGGTTTTTGCGCCGCTTTTCACAGCACTTGTCACCGCCTGGTTGATGGCGTCGCTGGGATCAACTTTGAGGTTGTCGATGGTGCCGCTTACCGGCAGCGTAATTTTGATGGTGTTATTTTTGTCTCTCAGCATTCCCAGTCCGGTCTCCAGGGGAACACGCTTTCCATCGGCGGCTTTCAACGCTTTTTCATCCAGGGGGGTAACGTCGAGCTGGTGAATGGTCAGTTTGTTCTCGCCCTGAAGAACGCCGTTGTCAGCCTTGAGCTGTACATCGGCGCTCAGCTCACCGCTATCAAGGGTGTAACCGAGGGCAGGGGCGGCATAGGGAGAGAGCGGCGGGAGTTCCAGGCCGGTGATCGCCCCTTTCAGATCGAGAGTCAGTTTTTCGCTAAAGGGGCGAAGTGCTCCATCGAAGCTTATCTTGCTGCTTTTCCCCAGCCTACCTTTCAGGAGCAGTGGGCTATCCTGCTGCGGTTGGCTGCTATCCAACTGTTTCAGCTCAAGCTGATCGAGGGTGATGTCGGTCTTGAGGGTTGGCTCCACCGACTGGTCTTCAATGTGGATCAAGTTGTCGCCGTGGAGGCTGATTTTGCCGATTTTTATGGCAATGCTCTCCCCCTTCTCTGCCGCCGGTTTTTTCTCTGCTGGGGAAGTGTCGTTGCTGAGGCGGGTGAAATTCCAATCCTTATCCCGCTGGCGCAGAAGCTGCCCTCTGCTGCCGCTGATGCGAATCTCTTCGATGGCGATCCCCGTCGTTGGGGAGTAGTCACTGCCGGTTAGCTCTATTTTATCGGAGTGGTGCAGATCGGATGCCTCACCTCCATCGGCTCCGGGCGCCGGGCCGACTTTTATGCGGGTGATTGCAGTGTGGGCAGCGCTGATTCGTTCAAGGATATCCCCCTCAATCCTCTCCACTTTGAGGTTTTCCATAAACAGCAGCCGATAGTTATCCTCCTCTCTTGTCACCTGGGCCCGGTCAAGAGAGAGGCTGCCCGAGAGATTGAGTTGCTCCAGTGCCGTGCCGCTCTCTCCACTCAGTTTGCCGTCCCAGTTGAGTGCGCTGTACTCCAGTGTTAGCGCCTGCCCGACCAGTGCGGCGCTTAGCTGTTCGCTTCCAAGCGCGCCCTCGGCGGCAAAGTGTTGACGCTCATTGCGGTTACCCAGCTTTAGATTGCCTGACCAGCTGAGCCGCTCTTCCGACAGGTTCAGTTGAGGGCTTTTCAGTGTGATGCCGGAGAGGTGGAGGTCACCCTGCTCTGTTACCCCGCTCTCACTGCTATCCGGGGTGGTGTGCGCCTCTATTTCACCCTGCCAGTCGAAATCGCTGTAGCCCAGAGCGGTTTCTGACGGGATCAGGTTGCCGTTTAGCAGACCACTATTAAGCGCCCCTTTGGCACTGATACTGAGTCCTTTGGCGGGGGTGTTATCGAGTTGCAGATTACCCTTCCAAGAGAGTTTCTCACCCTCCAGTGCCAGCTGTGGGTCACTCAGGGAGAGTGATTTCAAGGTGAACTCACCCTGGTGGGTAATGGCGAGGCCGCCGTTTTGTGGCTGAAGATGCATTGCCTGGTTGGACAGGTGCAACCGCTCGACGCCGATGACTGTTTGCGCCAGAGTGGCGGAGAGCTGATCGATGGTAAAGTTGCCTGTGGTAGTCACATTGGGGCCATTCTGGTCGAGGGTGAGTTCCAGATCCCCCTCCCATTTTGCCCCACTCTTCGTCGCTTCAGCCCCTTCTTTCGCCTGTTTGAAACTGAGGCGCCCGCTCTCCAGTACGCCTCGGGCCTGCAGCCTGGTGGAGCCACTGTTCGTTGTGATCCGGCTGTCGAGGTTCCCCTTCCAGCTGATTTTACTGTTCTCCAGAGAGAGCTGCGGTGTGGTCAGCTTAAGATCGCCTATATCGGCGCTTCCCTGCTGCGTTACCTGGATAACACCATCTGATCCTTGCCGGGCGCTGAGGCGGCTGTTGAGCGTCAGGTTGCCGTTAAGCCGGGTAACGGCGGGGGTGAGCAGGTCGTTGTAGTGGTTGAGTGCCAACCTGTTCAGTTTGATTTCGCCGCTGAAGCCGGGACCGGCGGCAAAAAGGCTCAGTTGCCCGTGGATAGCGAGATCGGCGTTATCAATACGGCCCTCAAAACTGAGATCGGCGGGATCTTTTGATTCGAGGCTTTTGAGATTGGTGAGCCAAAGTTTGTCGATCACCAGCTCGCTGTCGAGGTGTTGGCGGTGGTAGCGCACGGTCGACTCCACCAGGGTGAGGCGCTCAAGTTGTAACCCCCATGGCGTGCCTGAGGTTGCGGCTGGGCTCTTCGCTACAGGAAGTTGGATGCCACCGATCAGGGGCGAGCCGGTGGGTGAGCTGTGATCGATGTCAATCTGGATGCCCTTGATCGTCAGACCGCGGATGACAATCCGGTTATCCAGTAGCGGGCGCCACGCCATGTGCAGTTTCAGATTGGGTATCAACAGGGTGCTTGCGTTCTCCCTGTGGATCTCCAGATCATGCAGGGCGAGGGTGGCGTTAAAAGGGTTGAAGTCGATGTTTCTGACTGTGAAGGCATCGCCGCCATTGGCCAGAATCCAGCGTTTTGCGCCATAGCCGATGCCGTAGGGGAGGGCAATTAGCTTGATAACAGTGAGTACCGCCAGGATTAGCAGAATGATGCCCCAGGCTTTTCTCCGGGTTCCTTGACCTTGGCGAGTGCTGCTTTTAGCTATGTTCTCGATGCCCATTGCTTAAATCCCCGAATTTATGTCATTGGGGGTAGTATGGACATCTGTTGCTCTTTATTCCAGAGCTGGTGAATTTTAGGCACAAAAAAACCGGCTGGTGGCCGGTTTTAGTTGCGCAACGGCGGGTACTACATTGCCTTGATGTGCGCGTTCAGGCGGCTCTTGTGTCGGGCGGCCTTGTTCTTGTGGATCAAGCCCTGGTTTGCCATACGGTCGATTGCCGGCACCGCCAGTTTGTAAGCTTCAGAAGCGTCCTCTTTGGTGCCCGTAGTGATCGCACTGCTTACCCTCTTTATATAGGTGCGCATAGTGCTGCGACAGGAAGCGTTGTGCTGACGGTGTATCTCCGCCTGGCGGGCGCGCTTACGGGCTTGTGCTGAGTTTGCCAAAGTGTATCTCCCAAAAAATTATTTGTATCTCGAAGAGCGCGGTATTCTGATCGCTGGCAACAACCTTGTCAACCCCTCTTTTTATCCATCACCGAGATAAAATCTCCCTGCGCCTCTGTTTGGGGTGGGAGTAAGGGCATATAATCCAGATGGCACCGGAGATTTATTCCGATTTTATAACCGTTGTGGAGGATGGCTTTCTGGCTTCTGTTTTCAAATCCCTGGCAAAAGTCGGCTCGAATACCATGCTCTCCCGGATGCTCGGTTTTGTCCGCGATCTGGTGCTGGCTCACACTTTCGGTGCTGGCGCCGGAACCGATGCCTTTTTTGTCGCTTTCAAGATTCCCAACTTTCTCCGCCGCCTCTTTGCCGAGGGAGCATTTTCCGTCGCTTTTGTACCGGTGCTTACCGAATATAAGGAGCAACGCAGTTTTGCCGATCTGAAACTGTTTGTCGACCATGTAGCGGGCACCCTGGGGGCGGTGCTACTGGCGGTCACACTGTTGGGAGTGGTTGGCGCCCCCCTCCTGGTGATGCTTTTCGCCCCCGGTTTTATCGGTGATGTCGCTAAGCTGGAGTTGGCCGGAGATATGCTGCGCCTCACCTTTCCCTACCTGCTCTTTATCTCCCTGACCGCCTTCGCCGGTGGCATTCTCAACACCTATAACCGTTTTGGTGTACCGGCGTTTACACCGGTGTTGCTGAATATCATCCTCATTAGCTGTGCCCTCTGGCTGTCACCACTGATGGAACGGCCGGTGGTTGCCCTCGCCTGGGGTGTACTGTTTGCAGGTGTCGCCCAGTTTCTTTTTCAACTGCCGTTTCTGCATCAGATCAGCCTGATGCCACGATTCCGCTTCGCCCCCAAGGATGAAGGGGTGCGCCGCATCGGCAAGCTGATGCTGCCAGCCCTGTTTGGTGTCTCAGTAACCCAGATCAACCTGCTCCTGGATACCCTGATCGCCTCCTTTCTGGTTACCGGCAGTATCTCATGGCTCTACTACTCGGATCGCTTGATGGAGTTTCCCCTGGGAATACTCGGCGTTGCACTGGCAACGGTGATACTGCCCAGCTTGTCGAAAAAACATGCCACCGATTCTCCCCAGGGTTTTTCCCGCACCATCGACTGGGCACTGCGCTGGGTGCTGCTGCTGGGCTTGCCGGCATCCGTGGGCCTGCTGCTGCTGGCGGGGCCTATGATCGCCACCCTATTCCAGTCCGAGGTTTTCACCGCTTCTGATGTGGCGATGTCCCAGCGCAGCCTGATGGCCTACTCCCTGGGACTGGTGCCGTTCATACTGATCAAGGTGCTGGCACCCGGTTACTACGCCCGGCAGGATACCCGCACCCCGGTGAGAATTGCGGTGATTTCCATGTCCTGCAACATGGTGTTCAATATTATCCTGGTCTTCCCCCTGGCCCATGCAGGTCTGGCTTTGGCGACAACCCTCTCCGCTTGCCTTAACGCTTTTCTGCTCCATCGTGGACTACTGCGGGAGCGTGTCTATCTGCCGGAGAGCGGCTGGCCCCTGCTGATTCTGCGTGGTGCATTTGCCTCAACAGTGATGGCTGCGGTGCTCTTTTGGGGTGGCGGTGACCTGGATAGCTGGATCTCAATGGCGACCTGGGATCGGGTTATGCGACTGTTTGGACTGATTCTGGCGGGGGCTGCAGCCTATTTTTCAGTGCTTTTTGTTGTTGGTATCCGGCCCCATCATTTTCGTGGTTCCGGTGTGGACTGATCGCTTTTTGGTGATAGCGAGGACACCCATCGATTGACGTACGATGGGCCCTGTATTTCCCTCAGCATTAAATGCCAATAATGGCGAAATCCAGTGCATCAACTAATTCCTCCCTGAGATGGGAAATTGTTCCAACTGGCTCTTTAAGCAGGTGTTTTGAAATAGAGGAGATCAGGGGTGTAAGGACAATCAGTTTTTCATCCTGAAAAGAAACTACTGGTGTTAATCGCTTCATGGCTGTATCGCTAAATAACGAAGCTCTTCCGAGGGGTACAACGATTCGCGTCGCTAACGCCTCTATATATGGGTTCTGAATATCAACAAGAAAAGGGTAATGCTTTCTACTTGCTGTGCTCGGATTTTGGTAAATATCAAACTGGGCCATCAAAACTCCCTAAATTCATCACCGAAGCAACCATGCTCTTCGATGAAGGCGTTATATAGCCTTATAGCAGCCTTGTTCTCCTTGGCCCATTTTTCAGCCTCTGCCCTGGCTAACTTCTGCTTCAGCGCATGTTCCAATGTAGCTGAAAGGTTTATCTTCATGGCCTTTGTTTTACTCAATAAATCACTGTTTAAACTAAGGTTAGTCGGTTTTTTTGGTGCGCTTTCGTCATATAAATGGTACATGAAACCTCCAAAGTCAATTGCGCATATCTATGCGCATTCACATGCACAGTATAGAGCATTTAACAAGGCAGTCAGTATCGTTGACTATTGGGACACGCACCACTAACTCAGCTATCAGGGACAGCGCTGTGGGGGTCGGAGTCAGGCGGCGTACAGATCATGGGTAAAACCACAGGTGGTGCACCGCCTGACTCCGACCCCGTGAGTTGCTGTATTTCGCTAACACGAGGCTAAATATGAGCCGCTTTATCCAAGACATCAGCAGCCCACTGATTGATACTTTTCCCCTGCACTTGGGAAGCGGTCGCAACAGCGGCATGAATATCCGGGCTGATACGTAACATCAGATTGCCGGAATAGGTTTTTTGCTCGGGCCTGCCCGTCTCTTTGCTAATGGCAAGATAGCTATCAACGGATTCATGGAACGCATTTTCCAACTCATCAACTGTTGCGCCATGAAAACCGACAATATCTTTGATACCGGCAAGATGCCCAACAAAAATACGGTCTTCCTCATCGTACTCAATTCTGGCGATGTAGCTCTTGTATTTCATCATATTCATAGCGTAATACCTGCTTGGATCAGAAACGCCCGGGCATCCTTCATGCGATACCGTAATGCCTCTTTCTCAGGGTGCGGCCTGTGGAAATCAACACGTACATTATTCAAAACAAAACTTACGGCAGACCCCGCACGTTCCGTGCGAACCGCCCCAAGTGCCAGAAATAACGCCTCGATCTTACGCCACTTCATATTGCCGTTTACCGGATCAGTGAAGATAACTTCGAGGGTTTTTCTGTGCTTGCTGTTCATGGCTATTATGATAGCATAATCTGCTATCTCTGCAGTCGTAAAGTGATAGCGGGTTTGATAAGAGGGGTAGCCGGTTACCCAGCATGTTGGGTAAAGTGAACGCTACCATTTAATGGTGGAATCTTGTGCTATTTCACCTACCCAAGTGGCGGACCATGGGTGTCCTGTATTTGCAGACTGTATTTGCAGATAATTGCTGGAGTTGGTGAGTCGACCTTGCGAAAATACGGCACTGCCGTATACTTAGTGCATGGTTACAGTTATTGAATCACCCATATTCACAAAACTATGGCCCGATTATTGGTCTGAGGATGAGCGAGGTGAGTTTTCAGCATGGATAGCAGAAAGCCCAGAAGCTGGTGATGTTGTTCCAGGCTCTGGAGGGATCAGAAAAGTCAGGTGGGCACGGAAAGGCCAAGGAAAAAGAGGTGGAGTAAGAGTTATTTACTTCTCTGCTCCTGCTACAGGGTTGATTTGGCTCCTTACCCTTTATGCCAAATCAAATAAGGATAATATTCCCGCTCATATCCTCAAAGCATTGAAAGAGGAGCTGATTGATGGTTATGAATGAAAAAGATCTCACGGTACGTGATGATAATCGTGATGTATGGCAGGAAACACTGGATGCCGTCCGCAATATAAAGGCCGGTCATGTAGGGCATGTTGAAACAGTAGAATTACCCGCAGTTGTCGAGGCTCGCCAAAAAGCGGGGCTGTCACAATCCCGTTTTGCAGAGCTGCTCGGAGTTTCAGTGCGTACACTTCAGGATTGGGAGCAGGGCCGGCGTAAACCAAGTCGTGCAGCCATGTCGCTTATTCAAATCGCTAAACAACGCCCTGATGTTTTACATGAGGTGTTCGGGTAAATTCTGGGCCAGGGCTGTCATGACCTGATCGCCTGAATGAGGTGCGAGGGCACCCATCGATTGGCGCACGATGGATGTCCGGTATTTTCCCGGGTATGACGGAAAGAGAGAATGTGTTATTCCCGCGAAGGCGGGAACCCAGGGGGCAGTGCGCAGTAGTACTGGATACCCGCCTGCGCGGGTATGACGTAAGGGGGCTCTGAAAAGGAGTCACTGCAACCATTCTGCACGACCTTATTAAGAAGTTACCAACTATTGCCGCTATTTGTCTGTTTCTCATCGAAAACTTTGCCTATAATGCACGGTTTTGGGTCTGAGTCTGGGTCATGCAGGTCATCTGCGGTATTCATAATCTGCGCCCCCGGCATCGGGGGTGCGTTGCTACCATCGGTAATTTTGATGGGGTGCACCTTGGGCATCAGGCGGTATTTGCACACCTGCGGGAGAAAGGGCGGGAGCTTGATCTGCCGACAACGGTTATCACCTTTGAGCCTCAACCGCTGGAGTTTTTTGCACCGGATCGCGCTCCGGCCCGACTCACCCGTATGCGCGAGAAGCTGCAGGCGCTGATGGATTCGGGCATAGATTGTACCGTACTGCTGGAGTTTGGCCCCAAGCTGGCGGCGATGTCGGCACCCACCTTTGTTCAGGAGTTGCTGGTTGAGGGGCTGGATATCCGTTACCTCTTTGTCGGTGACGACTTTCGTTTTGGCCGTGGCCGCGAGGGTGATATCGGGCTGTTGCGCTGGGTTGGCGATCAGCACGGCTTCGGTGTCGAGAATATGAATACTTTTGCTGTTGGCGAGGAGCGGGTGAGCAGTACCCTTATCCGCGAGGCGCTGGCGCGGGGTGATCTGGAGATAGCGGCACACTATCTTGGGCGCCCCTATCGCATCTGCGGCCGCATCGCCCATGGCGATAAACGCGGACGCACCATCGGTTTTCCCACCGCCAATGTGGATCTGCACCGTAAGGTGAGCCCTCTACGCGGTGTTTACGCCGTTGAGGTGCTGGGTATCGATGAAGTGCCTCTGCCGGGAGTGGCCAATATCGGTTGTCGCCCAACGGTAGAAGGGGATGACCGCTATCTCCTTGAGGTGTATCTGTTCGATTTTTCGCGCATGATCTACGGAGAGCATGTGCAGGTGGAGTTCCGTAAGAGACTGCGGGATGAGAAGCGTTTCGACTCCTTTGATCAGCTGCGACAGCAGATTGAGCAGGATGCTGAAGCAGCACGACAATTTTTTTCTATCTAACCTACTGATTAACTTTAAAAGGCAGTAAGCCGTGGCTGAATATAAAAGTACCCTCAACCTTCCCAAGACCGCCTTCCCGATGAAGGGAAATCTGGCCAATCGCGAGCCGTTGATGCTCAAAAAGTGGGAGGAGATGGATCTCTACAAGCACATTCGCGAGGCCTGCGCCGGGCGTCCGAAGTTTATTCTTCACGACGGCCCCCCCTATGCCAACGGAGAGATCCATATTGGCCACGCGGTCAATAAGGTGCTTAAGGATATTATCGTCAAGAGCCGCACCATGGATGGCTTTGATGCCCCCTATGTGCCGGGTTGGGACTGTCACGGCCTGCCGATTGAGCTGCAGGTTGAGAAAAAGGTGGGCAAACCGGGCCAGAAGGTGAGTGCCGCCGAGTTCCGTGTCGCCTGCCGCGAGTATGCCGCCAAGCAGGTGGATAAGCAGCGGATCGACTTCAAGCGTCTCGGCGTGGTGGGTGACTGGGACGACCCCTACCTCACCATGGATTTCAAGACCGAGGCCAATATCATCCGCGCCCTCGGTCGCATTGTTGAGAACGGTCATATCCATAAGGGTTCCAAGCCGGTGCACTGGTGCACCGACTGCGGCTCCGCCCTGGCAGAGGCGGAGGTTGAGTACCAGGATAAGGAGTCATTCACCATCGATGTCCGCTTCAGGGTGCTCGATGAAGAGACGCTGATGGCGCGCTGTCACTCAGTGCCCGACGGGCATGGCAGCGGTTCCCTCTCGGTGGTGATCTGGACCACCACTCCCTGGACGCTCCCTGCCAATCAGGCGGTCTGTCTCAATCCTGCTCTCGACTATGCCGTGGTGCAGAGCGACGGCCCCCAGGGCAAAGAGCGCCTGCTGGTGGCCGAAGGGCTGCTGAAAGAGACCATGGATCGTTGGGACATCGAGCACTACAACGTCATCGCTTACGGACGTGGTGACGCCTTCGAGGGGCTGAAGCTGCAGCACTGTTTCTACGACCGTGAAGTGCCGGTGATTCTCGGTGAGCACGTTACCCTCGAAGCGGGTACCGGTGCTGTCCATACGGCTCCGGGCCATGGTCTTGAGGACTATATTGTTGGTCAGCGCTACAATCTGCCGGTGGATAACCCGGTGGCAGGCAATGGCTGCTTTGTCGAGGGCA
>JBEVXT010000825.1:0-7191 GCA_040505955.1 Sedimenticola sp.
GTAAGGTATCAGGGATCCTGCTGTATAGTTTTAGTTCCAGTACGTATAACGTGGTCTGTTGACGTTCTGCATATACTGAAATATACCGTTCTTACACTACTCTGATGTCACTTATTATTCTACAGAAACGGGGAAGGTCAGCGTACATTCCAATCCCGCAGGTATTTTATAATCCTCGTTGGTAATTTCCACACGTACACCAAAGGTTCCACTTGCTGCATCGATGACTTTCTCAACAATGGTCACATCAGCCTCGATGGTACGTCGATAGGCTCCAAGCAGATGCACAGATGCCAACATTCCTACCTGAACCTTCCCATAATCGTCCCCTGGCAAGACTGCCTCCACATTAAGGGGATTGAGCTCGGCAATACGTACAATAGGCTGGGCCTGAGCAAACTCCCCAGGGTTTAGATACCGCTCAACTACCACTCCATTGAGCGGACTGCGGATAGTGCGCTGGGCCAACTCAGCCCTTGCCCGCTTGAGTTCTATCCTTGCCAAGCGATTATTCTCTTTTTCGGTCTTCAACTCCAGGCGTGATATATCTACAGCAGACTTCAGCTCATCCAACTCGTCAGGAGAGACGAATTTTTGTTTTGAAAGTTTGGCAACCCGTTCGTACCTCTTGCTACTGGCAGCCAAGCTCACCTCACGGGCATCAATAATCGAAGTTGCTTCAGCCCTTGCCTGCGCCTGCTCAACAAAAAGCCTCTCGATATCAGACTCAAGCATTGCCACCACCGCTCCTTTTTCAACCTTGTCACCCTTGCTGACAGTAACACTGGCGAGCACACCCTCCACAGCAGTACTCAAATTCACCTCCATATGAGGCTCAACCAAGCACGGGTATCCGTCTGCATATACCAGGGCCGGCGACAGCACCAGCAACGAACAAAGCCAGTAGAGAATCACATCGCTTCGAGCCAAACTATTCCGGATCTTAACTAAATACATAATATTCCATGTTCTATTGATTTGGACCTGAATAGGCCAAAGAGTCTTCCAACTGCTCATCACTCTTGAGCAGTTGACGACGAATACCGAAGTTATGTCTTTCGGCACGACGCTGAGCCAGACGCAGCACCTTGACTGTCAACAACTCACCACCACCCACACCGAGACTCTTGCGTAGGAAAATTCGCAAGAGAGAAGGTAGATTCGTAGTGATCAATTCATCTTCAAGTGAAAGAAAGTACTCATGACTGCCCTGGTCACCCTGACGGGCACAACGGCCAAACAGTTGGCGGTCGATGCGACGCGAATCATGCAGCTCAGTTGCAAACACATGCAATCCACCGAGCTCGGAAATACCGGGGGCAAGCTTTATATCGGTGCCCCGCCCCGCCATATTCGTTGCCACAGTGACCTGGCCTCGCTGCCCTGCGACAGCTATGACATCAGCCTCTTCCTTGTCCTGGCTGGCGCTCAATATTCTATGAGGAATACCGAGCCCATGTAGCGCATCACTGGCCGACTCTGAGGCAGCCACCGTCCTGGTACCTATCAGTATCGGCCTGCCCTTGCTACTGAGATCTGCCACCCGCTCGGCCACAGATTGCCACTTCTCCTGCTCCTGCGAAAAAACTTGCATACTCAGCTGTCGGCGCTGACAGGGCCTGTTAGTGGGGACACGAATAACATCCAACCCATATACTGCGGTCAGTTCTGAGGCAAGTTCCTTAGCAGTGCCGCTCATACCACATAGGTGCAAATAGCGGCGGAAAAAGTGTTGGTAGCTGGTACGCGCAAGAGACTCACGCGGCGCTGTTATCTGTACCTGCTCCTTAGCTTCAACCATCTGATGCAAACCCTGCTCCCATGAGCGGTCTTCCAGAATACGCCCGGTATACTCATCGATAATTTGAACCTTGTCATCACGAATCAGATAGTGGTCGTCACACTGATACAGATACAATGCACTCAGTGCCTGTGTAATGAGTTGCTGACGCCTGCGCGGGCCGTGCCAGATGCCATCAAGGTCTTCAGCGAATTCTGCCAAACGATCAAGACCGGAATCCGTAATCTCAACCCGCCTTTCGCGAGAGTGGATGATAAAGTCACTACCCGACTCAAGTCGCTGTGCAAGCGATATCGCCAGGAGATAGATGCCCCCAGGGTCACCATCCTCTCCTGACGAAGAGATGATCAATGGTGTGCGAGCCTCATCAACCAGAACACTGTCAGCCTCATCGACAATGGCAAAACAGAGGCCACGCAAAATAAGGCTGTTCAATTCGGAACCGACATCCGCAAGACGCTCTAGGCACACACTGAGGCGGCGGCTGCGTCTTCCAATCGAAATACGGTCACGCAGAAAATCGAATGCTATCTCTTTGTTAGAGCAGTAAACGATATGGTTGAGATAAGCGGCCCGCCGTTCGGGGGGATTCATCCCGTGTTGTGGGTTGCCTACGGTCAACCCCAGCATTTGATAGAGCGGTTCCATCTCTGCCGCATCCCGCTCCGCCAGGTAATCATTGGCAGTGATCACATGCACGGGCAACCCAGCTAACGCTGCAGTGGCAGCCGTCAGCGTTGCGGTCAGCGTCTTGCCCTCCCCCGTATCCATCTCTGCAACCTTGCCATGCAGCAAAACCCACGCCCCGACCAACTGGACATCGTAGTGACGCTGCCCCAAAACACGGTCGGACGCCTCTCGAATCAGCGCAAATGCTTCAGCCACTATTGACTCAATAAATCCATGCATCCTCAGCCTGCGCCCCAAACCAAGAGCGCATTCTCGTAAAGATGAATCTGACAGGGAGGCCATGGCATCCGCATGGCCGGCAGTAAGCCGAACAATCGTTGTATAACGTTTGCTAGAGCGAATCAGTGGCCCACTCACAGATCTAAGTAGAGCCCGCACCGGTGCCTCATACCACTTTTGGCGCTCGAGAGAGCGCTCCGGATAGGCGATACCGGGATGAGATGCCATTGTGATATGAGGTACAGACATAATAAAGACCTGACTTACACGTCAAAATGACGCAACAACAACCGCCGGAGAGCACGAAACCAAGCCCAGCCAATAGGCTCCCAGCCATGGTCGAAGCGAACGTAGATACGACTGCCAATCCCCTCTTTCAACGAGTTGGCAGCGACCAGATCAAACTGAAAAACCTTTTCAAGTGCTTGCTCACCCTCTGAATCAAGCGGATCAATGGCTATTCGCCCCCCTCCCATTGTGCCTAAAGCAACACTAGGCAGCTTCAAACTGGCACTCGGTACTTCACGAGCTATTTTTGCACCAATAACCCGTTCAAAATTCTGCTCACTGCGCAGATCCACCCGTCCAGTACGGTTTCTAACAAGATCCACCTCATCCTGGGTCACCACTGTGCGCACTGTGGTATCACCCTCTGCCGTGATATAACCAAGCAGTTCACCCTGTTGCAGATAGCGTTGCGGAAGATCTTTTGCTCCTGGTAATACCAACACACCAGTGCGTGATGCCTTGACTTCCAAATTCCGTATCTGCTCCCGCTTGCGATCGATACGCGCCTTAACGCCATCTATCTGTTCCTGCACTATCCCCGCACGCACACGATCATCCCGCCGAGCCTGATCATACCGCGCCTCCAGTGCCGACAACTCACCCAATTGAATATCCAGATCCGGCTGAAGTAGAGAGTCCTCCAAGGTGATGACTAGATCACCCGCTTCGACGGAATCACCCGATTGCAGGTGAATCCGAGCGACAAAGCCAGATGCCTCAGCTCGTAGCTGGGAGCCTTTCGGAGCCCAGATAACCCCCTCCGCCACTGTCGATAATGGCACTGGAGCGACGAATATTATAATGGAGATAAAAATCAGGCTTGCAGCAGACACCACTAGCGCACGAGAACGTTGCCGTGCCAACTCTGCATTGGACATCAGATACTTCCCCCCTTTGTAGACCGGCTGAACAAACAAGCTGAATGCAGCCCATATGGCCATAAGCACACCAATGAAAAAGAATTCACCTGCAACAAAAATGATTATTGTGGAGAAAATAATCATCCGGTAGATAAAAGATCCAGGAGAGTAGAACAGGAACCAGCCTTCCTCACCCGGCGCATTGGCTGGACTCTGCAACTCTTTGAGTCCAAAAGCATAACGCTTAATCAGATAAAACAGATATTTATTGGCGCGACTCGACAGATTGGGAATTTCCACAAGGTCTGCCAGTATGTAGTAGGCATCGAAACGCAGCAGCGGATTACCGTTAAACAACACGGTGGAGATACCCGATATAACCATCACGTTATAGGCCAGTGCCTTGACTATTCCCGGCTCCACCGCTAGCCACACCATCATTGCCAATGCTGCGACAAAGAGCTCCACCAGTATGCCCATGGCACCGACCAGTGCTCGCTTTCTCTTATCACGAAATGCCGCAGCCGCCGAAGCATCCACATAGGGAACAGGCATAAACACCAGGAACATGATACCGATCTGGTGCACCTCGCCGCCCCAATACTTAACGGCATAGGCGTGACCCAGCTCATGTAACGACTTGACCACAGGAAACGCCAGCCACATCAACAGCAGATTTTGTGGGGCCAGCAGACGACCGGAGGTGTCTTCAGCCAATTCAGGCCAGTGTATTATGGCCAACGTGCCACCGATCCCGACGACCAGAAGCCATAACATAGCCCCAAACCAGCTGAACAGTGGCTGCACCAACCAACAGGTGGAAGTCAGAAATCGCTCGGGGTCCAACAGCGGGATCCGTATGGACAACGGCGACTTGAGATGCTGGAGCCGGCGTTTACTCCGCTCCTTGTCAAAGCGACGCAACCGCTCTGCAGTATCAGCCGGCATATCCGTCTGTAGCACATCCGCATCATACAGCTGATGCAGAAGGCGAAGCGTCTCGCCCTGAGTTGGAACATCATCACCAAGCTCGCGGGCAGCCACCTCCCAGATACGACCCAGAGTACGGACTCCGTTCATCAAACCGATAAGCTGGTATGCCAGTGGTGTAAAACGATGGTAGCGCCCGCTACCGGCATCCTGAATCACATACCAACGCTTGCCACGGTAGTGGTGACGCTGTACTCGCACATGGGAACGCAGCCGTGGCTTTAAATCCGCCACACGGAACCAGGAGGGGTCAAGCAGTTGCTCAGCCATGCATTCCCCCTAGGAGCTTGTCCGAGAATAGGCATCGTAGCGAGGGAAGTCCATTTTTAGTCATTTTTTCCGCTCATTTGAGGCGAATAGTTACTCTTATTCAACGAAAATGAGCAGGAAAAAGGGCTAAAATGGGCTTTCCGCAGTAGGTGTCCTATTCTCGGACAGGCTCCTGGGTTCATTACAGGAGAGTCAGGGCCACCAGGCCCATAACTGCAGCCTCGCCCACTGCATGAAGCCACGCGTCCATATCCATATAAGGCGACGCTCACCCACATCAATCTTGCCCACCCCCTCCATACCCGGACGCAGATTGGCCGGTACCTCTGTCAATAAGGCCTCAACCTTGAAGGTATTGAGGCCATCTTCGACAGTAGTCACTGGTGTTATCAGGGTCACTTCCAGCGGTATTGGCTGGTGTGGCAACGCAGCCAGCACCAAGGTACCGGACTGGCCGGAGGTGACATCATCGATATCTGCTTCACCCACCGCCAGCTTTACCCGGTAGCGATCCTGTGGTGCCAGCTCAAACAGCACATCACCCTGCTGTACCGGCGCACCGAGAGACTGGCTCAGATCACCCGAGACGATGATTCCATCAAAAGGAGCCTGTATGCGGGTGCGCTCAAGTTGCTCTTCAATTAACCGTAGCTGAGCCTCAGCCTGTTCTATCTGTGCGCTCAGAATACGCACCAGAGCACGGTCATGATCTGCCGCTGCCTGACGGCGCTCTCGTCGATATTGCGCCCGCTCAGTGGAGATACGAACCTGCTCCAGCTTCAGATCACGATCATCCAGGGTCGCCAGCAGATCACCTGCGGTCACCCGCTCTCCGGCACGTGCCGAGGCGGAATCAATGTAACCATTGAAAGGCACGGTAAGTGCCCGCAACTCGCCCCCCTCCAGCGTTGAGTTAGCGGTAATCCGATAATCGCCCTCGGCGAAGGTAAAAAAGAGAACGAACAGAAAAATCATCATAGCGACAAGCTTCCGTCCCAGATAGGCGGGACCAAAGAGCCGCCCCACCTGCTTCCGTGCCACCCCCCAGGCCTTCACTATCAGCCAGCGCTCCTGCTCCCGCTTGCACAGCAGCAGGGGGGCTGCAATCTCACCCACCGTTTCACAGAAATCGGCATCCAGTGTTGAGAGCCTATGTCCAGTGGGAAACTCAAGGGTCAGCACGACTTCCCAATTACCACGGACACGGATAGGGAGGGTACAGATCTCAGGCGCGCCCTGTTGCTGAACCAGTTCCTGATGGGCATCAACCAGTTTGGTCTCGTCATCAGAGGGCCACCAGATACGTGTCTCCTGGTCAACCGCCTCATCCATTGCCGCTTCGATGAGCCGGGTCAGGTTCATCTGCCGACCAAAGGTAGCGCTGTGGGATATGGCCTGCACCTGCATCTGCCGGCCCTTGAGTAGCCCCAGGCTGACACGGTCACAGTGCAGCAGTGTCGCCAACTCGGTAACCAACGCCGAAGCAGCACTCTGAAATCGCTCCTCCTCCACGGCCACGGCAATCAGATCAAGCAGTGCAAAAACCTGCTGCCTAGCCTCTACACCCGCTACCCGTTCTCGTTTGTGTAGCTCCAGCTCCAGTGAGGCCGCACCCCAGTGGATCTGCCGTAGCACATCCTGCAAAGCAGCGCCTGACAGATCGGCTACCTCCACCACAATGGCACCATGTAGCGCATCACCCACCAACAGCGGGTAAGTGAGATCGTAGACCGGTGCGTCGGAGGCATCTGAATTGACAATCCGCCTGTTTGCAAAACCGCGACGTTCACGCAGGGTGCGCTCGGCAGCGGGCGTCAGATGAGTCAGATCACGAGCTGGATCGGGCCAGACGGCGGCGGGGGCAAAGGGTCCACGATTCGCACTGCCCAGCAGTACCATGCCGGAACGAACCGCAGGTATCTGGGTGCAGAGCAGTGTCAACCAGAGAGCTGGGAACTCACTACTGCCGACACTGTCGGCAAAATTGCCCCAGGTATCCTGTGAATCGGCTTGGTCTGATGAGCCGGAGGTCAGCGCATTAACCTGTTGGTAACTGCCAATACTCATAAGCAG
>JBEVXT010000826.1:0-5232 GCA_040505955.1 Sedimenticola sp.
GGATATAGCATATTACTGATCACAAGTTGATATAAATCAACGTAATTATCAGTCGTCTGCCGTTTAATATTCAGTAACAACACAAACAGTAGGAAACAATTCTCATAATAACAAACATTGTGCTGCGGCAGAATATGCATCAGATACTTGAATTGTGGATATTAATTTTTTTTTTATGTTACTTGGATTTTTTTGTGGTAGCTTTTTTGTTTGATTTCTATTTATTTTGCATGGGTGTCCAAGAATGGCACAGTTACCTCACATTCGTTTTATCTTATTCTTGGTTAATTTAGATATATTGTTTGGATCCCAATCCAAACCAATGACATACCTTCAACATCTTGGAGGAATACCTCCCAACTGTAGATGGTTTCTTCCTCTTTCAGTCTTTTGTTGCTGCCGCTCGGGCTGAATTCAACCTCGTATAGATCTGTGAAGGCTGCCTTTGTCAAGGGCTGGGGCATCCAACAAAACAAGATCTTACAAGATCTAGATTGTTGGAAGATGATGTCCCAGAGGCCATATATCTTCAACCCATCTTGGAATTGTAAAATTTCTGCAGACGTTCTGAAAATGAAATGTACACAACACTGAAGTTCCAAATTAAAATGTCCAGAATTGGTGCCGATTGTCCCATCTAAATAATATATAAATGGTGCCCTTGGTTGAGGGAGATATTGTGGATTATCTCCCCAAGAGAATATTATCTCCCGATGCGCCGCCGAGGGAGATAATGTTCTCGAGGGGAGATAATCCACAATATCCCCCTCAACCAAGGGCACCATTGACTTTATTATACCGAATATAATAAGCATTTGACATGGCGTGCATCTACTGCTATGTAGATTCGTTACTAATAGGCCTATAATTATCTTCTCATTGTCCAAATTGCTAAGTCACCATATATTTTGTGTGTTAAAATATGTGGTGTGACTGGTTCGATCAAAGGCAGCAATAGTACTTCGTTTTACATAATAAAGAACCGGATTGATGGTTATAAATACAGTTGCACTGTACTCTTTCTATAACCCAATATTATGTTAACGTCAATGGCGACGTCTTTGAATTAGTGCCAACTACAACGACGTTACGAACATGACGTAATTTGGTAGTTTCCGTGACCAGACGCAGAGGGTCATATTGCAAAATGCTACGGCAAGGGATGTCAGAGTGGAACATTGAATGTGACTTAATGCCATGTGATCGCAATCTGACCAATGAAATGCGTAGAATCTACGATGAGGTACAATAACTTTAAATATCCCCATGCCCTGTATTATGGATCTGTTCTCACTTCAAATTCTAACAGCTATAACCTTATTCACATCTCACATGTGGGTGGTAGGTGGGAATAGCGATGGGAAATAAGTCCCTGAATAAAACAATTTTGTTAGATTGTTTAGATTTTATGAGACTTGATGATCTATAATTTTCAGAATGAGAATTCAATCATGATTCCGAAAATGGTTTCTTGGAATTTGCACAAATAACATTTTCGACCTCAATTTTTTATTTCAAAATGGCCGCCATATTTTAGCCAGTGTTTTGATCACTGGCCAATACATTGGATGATTGGCTGAATTTGTTTGTCGAGCGTGTACTCCAAAGGGTATCAAGTTTCCACCAATATTCGGTGCCCTCAGACAACATGTTAGCAGGGTTCACATGCAACCAAGAATATTGAGTCAAACGACATGTACAGCGCATGAGCATATCGATCCATTGATTGATTGATTATTGTTGTTTAACAGCCTATCAAGCTTCTTGGAGTTCAATATTCTCTGGCTACAGTGTTAACCTGAACATAATTGAATATCACATATGTACTTGGGTTGTTTTGCGCACAGTCAAGGTCATAAAATTGTACTTCCAATTTATGCTTAGCATTTGATTTAGCAAATATTTTCTAGTCTGTACCTGGTTTGTTACTCCTACGGTCAGGGTCACAAAATTGTACTTAAAATTTACATTTAACATTTGTGTTTAGAAAATATGTGTAGCAAATAACTCGCTTTTATATTTATATCAAGCCAGCCACAAGGGGATTAGCTTTGTTTGACGATGCCACTCATATTGTTTTATAGACATGAAAATGTGTACCTGTAGAAGATAAGCTGCTTCACTATTTGTGAGACAGCAGCATGCCTCTCAGTGGAGCGAAGGCGCCATACATTCGTCAGGCCCTGTTGAATGAGCCAGTCGCCATGGTTTTGAAGGACGGCATCCTTAGTTTAATCATATTGTATTGCTCTTCGAAATATAATTACATGATACAAATGTTAAGCACATCCTTCTTGCCATCATCATCTGCAGCTTTCAGTTAAAAATGGAGTTTGAATCAATTTGTTGCCACATGTGTCATTAATTAATGCATGACATTTATGGCACATCGTTGAATTCACTGGAGAGTGCAGCATGTATATGCATGTTTTTCGTTTTTCGTACATGTCTTTGCTCTATATAAAATTACATTATACCATTATTTCACACCATTATGTGGTTGGTAGGAGGGAGCAGCCAAGGGTAATTTAACGATCGGCATTCATCCTACATTTGGTCCTCTTGTTTTGGCCGCCTGGTACTTGAGAGCTAAATCCTGTTATGCTCCATTAAGAAGTAATAAGCTTATAGCTATCATGTTACTTTGGAGAAGAGCTAAGTGACTGGTGTGGCATGGACCTGTCTGGCACCAGGTCAGGATATTCTGATTTCGGGGCTGAATATATAGTCTATGTAAATATTGAGCTCTGATTTTGGGAACAGAGTTATGGCCATTGTCTTTAATAGTGAAAAGTGGAGATGTTCAAATTGTGTTGCATATATTCCACAAAGTATTTGATAACTTAACACAGAAATACAAAGTCACTAGATATATAATATGCTTCATTGTCTTAGATTCTAATTGTTCAAATCCGCAACGGTGATGTGGGGGAGGGAGAGACATACATGGTTTTGGTCCGAAAAACAACCAGCTAGTTGAACAATCGTGTTGGGAGAAGCCAAACTATTTGTAGAAACGAGATATTTTCGACAGCTAGTTTTGGGTTGGAAAACAGAGGCAAGTAATTTACAGTACCTCCTTAAGAATGTCGCTGCTTTGATAATCTGGAAGAAGATCAAGGTCAAATCTTTGGAGGTCTGTTGGACTTCCAACCATCAGGTTGAACAGACACTCATTCAGTATGTGTAGACCGTGGCCATCTTGAGCGATGGACATGGCAACCAGCTGGCCCGCCAACTTGTACTGCCCCTCCTCCAGTTTCGACAGGTCGTGGCTGAAGAATTTCTGCCCATCCTGGCGACCTTCAAATATGCCGGACAAGGCCAACTCCTGCAATGCGATGCTGCAAAGAGTGGATGATAACCATTTATTATTGCTGTGACAAGACTTGCACAATATAATTGTAGTACAGGGTTCACACACAGAAGCTGATGTAAAATTCCCTGACATTTCCGACAAAATGCAAATTTTCCCCGACAGAAAATGAGCGACATCATTAACTTAAATTTGCGGTATTAATTGCTTCAAGATCAAATGGTGGTCACAACATATACTTTTAAAGTAACACAAAAAAATTTCGAGGAGAAAATTGTGAATCCTCAGAATGAAATGGGTTCAAAAATACTTCCAGCCCTTCCAGCACAGTGAAAAAAATATATAGGATTTTTGAGAAAAAAAAATATAGGACACTATATCTGGCCTCCCAACACCCCTTCTAGCCAGCCGCGTTCCACCACAAATCATTTATTTGTGCAAATAAGTCATTTACCACATGTCAAGTTTGTGGACGGCAGACGGACAAGGCGGCTACTATATGCTCCCCCAAAATTTTATTTTGGGGAGCATAATGATTCAATTCCATCAACAAATTGAAAATCCTTATTAAACATGGCATTTTCATAAACAATAACAAAAATTACCGAAAGAACTCTCTTCGGGGTCCTCCATAGTCGACACCCGTCTCGCCACTAAACTTGACGTATAGACTACATTCCATGTCAAATCCCGTTCTGCGTAGAGCACGGAAAGCGCTGATCAGGACACTTCGTCGATTTACGATAATTTCTTGTCGGTCTGTCCGGACTCTTCCCTGGATCATTTTGAGTAGATCCTGGAGTGCAATCTCCTCGACGACAATAGGCCTATAAAGTTTACACATTCACATGAACAAAATGACAGTGGCCAGGATATTGCACACCATGGTATTTAATGGTCACAAGTCCATCGTGCACCATACAATAGCGTGAAATAATACATGAGCATTGGTCGGTTCCCGCATAAATCACCAGTGAGCAGAGCGATTTATACGGAAACTGACCAACACGAGTGTATTATTTCCCAATATTGAAAGGTGCACGGTGGATTTTACATTCCCTCCCACTAGGTTTGTAAATTGTTCACATTTAAGGACTAAAATTGATTCAGTCCAGTAAATGGCTGTGGTGCCAGCAACTGGTGCCAACAAGTATGTGACGTCAACTTTAGTGGTCACTAAAACAAACAAACACATTTACTGACGTCGTCAGTGTACAAAATCTGTTCAGACTTCATGAACGTCAACCTACATGTAAGTTTATTCAATCTAGTTTGCATGGTGGATTTGCGTATCAAAAAATCACTTGATTTTGGAATGCAGCACTCGTGTCATGTACCTAAAAATTAACGTAGGCTCGCGTTTGCGTGTGGAGAATTAACAGGTGTTCTCGTCCCGGTGATTAACAATAAGTCAATGATTACGGGTTTTCTTTCACGGAATAATTGATGTATCAACACGTTGAAAATGTAATGGAATTCATTAATTGAGACGATTCTAAAGCACATGCCAGTTTTCATGGAGAAATTATAAAGTTTATCAAATTACGCACCTTAACTATATCTCTAACATATTTACCTTTCTTCAACAGCAACCTCTCTCTACAACAGCTAGTTTTCAGTCTTCCCATGACTGGCTATTGTAGAGAGGTTGCACTGTACAATATTTGTCACTGATATATACTATTCTGTATCCAGTATCATCTGATAATGATGTTTTAGAAGTGTGGTGCCTGTATGGGCGATATTTAAGGAGAAACTGAGCAAAACAAAAGAAAAGTAACCTTTGAAGATTGACAGACAGATGGATGGATGCTGACAACACCTGGGTTACGGCATGAAGAAACTAACAAACTTACTGTATAGATTCTTGTGCCAGGCTCCTTTCAATGGCCTGTTGAAGCTCCTCATCCTCCGAG
>JBEVXT010000827.1:0-18105 GCA_040505955.1 Sedimenticola sp.
CATTCACCGGATCCTTGGGCGGTCTGCGATTACGCTTTTCAAAGTGAAATTCAGGGGCATTCTCCCCGGTGGTTTTCAGCATACCATCAAAGGCGCGGAAGTAGATGGCGGCGGCATTGCCTTCGATACCCAGCAGTTGTTGTAGATCATGGCATCGAGTCGCCTGCTTGGCAGCCCGTTTCAGCTCCTTCAGGAGCGGTTTAACAGCTGCCTTATCCCGATGATTGCGACGCAATAAGGTGCGGCAGTTGAGGATTTTAGTGAATACCAGACGCTGTGCGATCTCAATACAGCGCTTTTCATCGAAGGATGCCCCGTATTGTGCGGTGCGTAGTTCAACATTCTTATGACCAACACCCTGGGTATGACCATAGAACCAGCCGCCATAGGAGTGCCAACTAATGGGGATTCCCCGCTGCATCAAGTGCCCCATGCAGGGGGTGGTGACATAGATATTCCCCATCAGAACGAGTTGTGACACCTCACCGATGGGGACGCTACGGGTTTTCTGGTCGTCTACCTCCACACATAATCGTTCACCCGATTTTCGCACCTTGGCGTGGTAGGCCTGCACATACAAGGGCATGGCGTAATCCCGGGCAACGCTGAGGGGCCTCGGTGGCTGAGCATCGCCATGGAGCAGGTGATAGATTTCGTCGGGCAGGCAGATTCCCGCCAGAGAGCAGCCGTTGCATTTGGGGCTGTTTTCCAACGGTTCAGGGATAACACCGCCTTCGGCCAAGGCCCGCAATCCAGTGATTGCAGCGTGGGTCTGACCCCGTAGATACGTATCAAAAGAGATGGTAACCCGCTCCCTGGAGCCGTGAAACCAGATCTCGCCCTGCTCAGATTTATAACCCTGCTCTTCCAGTAACAGCCCTTGAGCACAGAGCTGTACCTGTTCCGGTTCGTATGCGCCTTTTGTCACATGGGGGCGCTTACCGCGCTTGTACTCAACCGGCGTGGCGCGCTCCTCACCATCACCTTCCACCAGGTCGAGCTTAGCGATAATCCCCAACCCCTTCGATGAGAGCGTAATCGAACGGGCATGAATCAAACGATCCTCCTCATTCAGTCTCTCTTTTGGACTCCTATCGACATTGCGGTGGTGGTAGCGACCCTCCACCGTAGCGTCGGAATCGGCCCACTCCTGCTGCACCCACATGAGGTAGGCGAGACGAGGACAGTAGACATACTCATTGACCATGCGAACGGGAATGAGCGGGGTTTCCATGATTTCCATTTGAATCTCCTGTGGTTACATCTGTGAGCTGGGGGGCATCGACTCTTCACTGCGTAGCGGGTTGCGAGACAAGCCTATCCTGCACGGTTGCAGTAGCACCCTGCTACTGTGCAGTCGTTATAGTGGGGTGGTTTTCTCTACACCCGAGGTGCTACCCAACCCACCCTGCCCTGCACTGATGATTCTGAGGTGAGGCTGCGTTATCTTTACTCTGCTGTTTGCTGAAAAACCCCCATCCCGAAATGGCTCCCATAGCCGATACAGAGCGGCCCCTGTACGGGTGCCGCGAACCTGAGCCTCAGTGTAAAGCCACAATCAACAGGGGCTGTGGGACCACGGCGGCGGGAGCGTATAAAGTGGCGCTGTTTTCGCGCCGACTCTTCTTCGTGTGGGTTGAGCAGCTGAATATCTTCGGGTGCAGGAAACCCCCGGGATATCAGTTCCGCAGCGATCTGCCCGTGTAGAGTGTTCTTCCCCCGTTTTTTCATATATCTCGGTGGTACAAAGGGCGTCAGGCTGGACCAATCCGTTGAACCCGCTTCATCCACTCCAATAATCTGCCGCAAGCCTACCCCCGGCTGTCCCGTCAGCTCCCGGAGATGTGAGAGCTCTCCAACCCCTGCCAGCGCCAACCGTAATGGTGCCTTTCCACCTTTGGTAAAGGTTTGGCGGGTAGCGCGAATGGCCCTCTGTGCCTCTGCGTTCAAACCCATTGGCGCCCACACCAGGATATGCTCGATATGTCCATCATGATCCAGATCCAACGGTAGTATATGGGCGTGAACGTGAGGTTCCCGCAGCGGCCTTCCTGTCTCATCGCAGCCGGTAAGTACACGGCTCTGTCTGCCATTGACCTTTACCGCCACTGCAACCAGCGCCCGGTGCAGTAGCTCGGCCTGAGGCAGTGTTCTCTCTACACGCGGTAACATACCGTCGTTGTTGGACTGGGCCGCAATGGATAGAAGTGTGCATTGCACCGATTCCGGCACCCTTTGTCTACGCTGGAGCGGTGCACCCACTTGTAGTGCATCGATGGGTGCTTGATAAAAGATTCGGCGGCTACCCGGCGGCTGACTCCACCCTTGTTGCTGGAGAGCAGAGGTCTGTGCCTGGAGGCAGTCGAGCAGATCATCCGGGTAGGGTGCTATGGCCTTGACTTTGGCAGCCTCCCAATCCCTGAGCATTTTTGCCGTGGGTTTGCGTCCTGTTTTTGGTTCTGGCCGTGGCAGGCCAGCGATGAGCTTCGATACAGCATCCTCTCGCCATTGTGCGTAGCATGTTGCATCTACCGGTGACAGAAGGGTGACAACCTCCATGCCGGGTTGCGCAACACCACCGTTCTCATCCGGCTGGCATAACACGCCCTCAGGGGTGATCTCCTCATAGATAACACGCCCACTAACCCAGCTTTCGGAACGTCCGAGATAGCCCAGTCGCTCGGCAAGCTCCTGCAGCATAACGCCCTCCCCCTTTGTCAGCTCAACAGGCCAGTGGATAAACAGCTCACCCGCAACTCTTGCCCAGGTGTCAAATACCAGTGTGGTTTTTTCCCGCCCTTTATCGAGAGTTCCCAGAGGCATGTAGTGACGACTGTGGGCACCGATAGTTTGGGGAAGATGGTAGTGCGGCAGAACAGAGGCCAGTTTCTCAATCAGGCTACGTGCCTCTGGTGGTGGCCCCTGAGCTGGCCAACCCAGCGTTGAATAGCCGACTGCCAGCAGAGCACGCAGCAGCCGCCAGGGAGAAGGCGGCCACTCGACCTGACCCTCATTGACGTGCCGGCCCCATGGCGTGGCGTGATAACGACCCGCAGGAAAATCCAGTAGTAGTGTGGGCACAGGTTACTCCCCCTTCGTCTCATTTTTGGCTTTTTTGAGAGGGTCATTGTTAACAACATCGGTTACACACATCTGTGAAGCGCAGCGGCCGATGGCCTCCTTTATATCCGCTAACAGCATTTTTTGTCCCGGCAAGGCAAACCCTTCCGGCCTGGTTGCGACCACCTTGCTCACTTCAGGCTGGAGATCACATGCAGTACGCAACCGCAAGGCACTTTTCAGGAGGGCACGCAATTTGTACAGCGCCAGCAGAATCAGCAGCCGTTCAACCGCTTCGCCAAGTCCGTATCCTCTGATCTGCGCTAGATCAAGGTTGATGTAGAGGGTGATCTTTTCAGCGGTAAATTCGTCACGGGCAAACGGCACGTTGCCAAAACCTGCCTTGGTCACCCCGGATGGGTTGACATGATCGTTTTTTACGCCACCGGAGGCTGCAACACGCACCCCGTCTGCTTCGATAAATGCAGAGAGGGCGCGGGCCACTCTTAATCGTCCGCCTGCCAGATCCTTTTTAGCCAGAAAGACTCCATGGAGCAGTGATCCTATGTCGTATTGAAGAAGTACTTTGGCCAACACGGCGCGGTTTACCGGCCCCTCGACCAAACCACCAAGGGCCTCCTTAAGCTGATTGAAGAAAGTTTTGTCTGAGCCTTCAAGCAGGTAGGGGCTGTTGATCCGATGAGACTCCAGGATGGTATCGGTCAAAAACTTGCCGTTACGCAATACCCTGATATGTGAGAGACCTTGAAACGCCTCTCTCAGCTCCTGTCTCGCATCATCCCATACAGTGAGCTCCAATCGGTTAGCCATGCTTTGTGCGCTTTCGACCAAAAGTGATTGGCCTGCAGGTGTCTGAAAGGTAGCCGCGCCAAGGTTGGGAAAGCCGGTGGGCTGAAATCTTTGCCCTTGTAAGGGTACCAACGGGATGGCAAAAAGTAGGCGGTGGGTGGTATCCAGGGCTGTCAGATCAATAGACATGGTGATTACTCCTCAGTAATAGTTTTGGGATCGATACGATGCAACACTCTCTTTGCCTGCTGCATGGAGATGGGGAAGGCCATGGCGGCAGCCCAGCGTTTGGCGATATATGGCTCAACGAAGCCGGCACGGAGGGTTGTTGTGATACCTTTAGCGCGTAGTCGCCGCCTCGCGATCTCCAGCGCCGCACCCCCATCACCACTCTCCAGCCGACGAAAGATGGCGGGGTCTACAGGTATTTGCTGATCATTTAGTGGCCAGGGCAGCATCGCCAAACGCAGTACCATCCAGGCTTCATCAGGGTATTGATCACCCTTTGCTTCTCCTGGGGGTGAGGGGCTGTGTGCCCAATCACTCCGCTTCAGTGCCAGTAAAGCGCGACCGAGCATAAGTGTTCGATCTATATCCACCTCACCTGCCATGAAGCAGGCCAGATCCGCAAAAGAGGCTGATGCACGCCTTGCAGGTGCAAGGGGTAACCGCCGTTCACCTCTTATCCCGGCCTCGACCAGGCGTCGGCTGATCAGGGCTGTGGCATCGGCAATACCACTACGACCCTGCATGACCCTGGCCGTCTCGCCATTCTTGACGGGGTACCAGTGGCGGCGTATGGGATCGATGGGGGTACCATCCTGCCGAAAAGAGGCCGCCTGTAGTGCAAAGGCGCAAGCAAGTCGGAGTTCGGGAGAGCCATCATCGGCGGCAATTATCCAGGCAGAACGTAGGGCCGGTACTCTACCGACCCAAGAGTGGTCGCCCGTGATAATAATACCCTCCATTTCGGCAAGGTGGAGCAGTACGGTCTGCCAGCGACTGGGCTCCCGGGGATGCTGGGTGACTGCAAACAGGGACTCCGTCAGTTTGTGCTCAGCCAATCGAAATCTTGCCGGGGTCTGTTGATCCTTTGCCACCCGATGCAGACGAGCAGTCCAAGCATCCAGATCATTCAGACATGCCAGATGGGGGTCAATGTGGTCGGGGACACGGAAACGACCGAGGGGGACGGCAAGATTGGCTTGGCCATTACGCTCAATATATCCATAACGCTGGAATGCGCTGATACCCCTCGCCGTTCCTAATTGTGCCACTGCACGCGCCAGGTCGAGGGGCTTATTGGCGGATCTGGCACCGATCTGTGAGCGACCCTCACCAAGCAGGTGTTGCAGCTCTTTCAGTGTCAGGGGTCGATTCCACAGGGGCATCCACTGTTCGCCCCGGGCGCTTTCATCCATACCATCAGCACTTGCATAACCGGCACCCTGTGCCTCCACGGAAAAGGGGGAGGCGGCACGGGATGAATTAGCGTTGCCTGAACGCCGGGTTACGCTGGCGGTAAAAAGGATTGCGCCTTCCAGCATAAGGATGAAATCCCATGGGTTGCTCAGTGCATCCCCATCGGGTGCGTTTGTACTATTTGCACCACCCGCACAGCCCGGCAAAAACTGACCTATCGCCCCCTTTTTCATCATTTGCAGCGTCGCTTCACCCCACAGTGCAGCACTTAACAAGCTTCGCGATACTCTACTCGATGCACTATTCTCAGAGATCAGCTTCAGCAATCTTTCCATATAGTTGCTTGAAAAATCGAGTCGACCGTCATTCAACCCGGTACCAAGAAGTGCGGGATAGGTGGGTGAGCCCTCCCCATCAATCACTACAGATGCCGCCATTGCCCTCTGGTGGCCACCGCGCCAGTGTATATTGCAGTTTCTGAGAAACGCCTCTTTTTCCTTCTTGTCTGGGGATAGTGTACGACCGCCAACCACCTCTCTCGCATCCTTGATTGCAGCTCGAAATGGAGCCAGTCTGATGTCAGTAGAGCTTTCGATACTCGCAACGGCCCTCCCCGATTTTTTATCTTTGGGGTAGAACCCCGTACCACTGTTCCAAGGCGCAACCAGCGGTGTGGGTTGGTAGGACTCCAGGAAAAAGTTGTTCAACGCCTCTTTGTCAAGTATCGACGCCAATACAAAGCACTCCCCATCCCACCATCCACGGGCGGAGCTATCCCGCTGCTCCGTCACTAAACGGAGAGTGCCAAGGGCCTTCAAATAATGGGCCAATGGTGTCGGCGCACAGCCATTCAGTTTGTGTATATGCATTATGTATCCACCTCGTTATCCAGGAGAGGATCGCCACTGTTCAACCGTGAAGAGCGCTGATCTGCTGCCCGCAACAGCGCTTCAAGCCAGGCGAGTTGAAACACGCCGTGCTCTTCGATCAGACCAATTATCCGCTCTGTCCAGCCCGGGCCGGTGTATGGATTGAGCCCGGCACCGGCAAGCTCCAGATCTATCAGGAGGGGTGTGAGGGGTGCGGTATCACCCGCGCTGGTAGTCAGCACTATCTCTTCAATTTCATCACCCTCCTGGAGACCGCGCAGCCGGGGTTTATCACACCTCGCTTCCTGGTCTGCGGGAGAGGAGTGCCAGGCCATGCGCATTTTTCCGTGGTGGGCAGAGATCAAATAGGCGAGAAGATTGAATTGCTCAGCATCGAGTTGCAGGATCTCCTGCTCCAGACTATTGGGTGATTGTTGGGGTGAGTTGAACTTCAGGGTCTGGTCGATCGCTTCCAGCAGCTCCCGCCAGGGACCCAGCAGCGCGGGGTGATCCGGATCATAGCGGCGAAGCACGGAAAACAGCGCAAGCACACTGACAAGTTCGTGACGAAAGCCGGGACGACGGCTACCATCCGCCATCGGGTAGAGGTTGCGACCACGCAGCCAGGCCGTTTGCGGTGCCTTGGCAAGAAGGGAGTTATCGGGTCTATCCTTGCCTTGCATAGAGCCCTGGAAGGCGGGGTGCGCCTTGCCTGCATCATGCCAACGGCCGGCGAGATTAAACAGGGAGGCATACTCCGGGATGAGTGTTGCCGCCAGTGATGCGGCCAACTCTCCCGTTTCCCGGCCATGGGTGGCAATAGTTTTCCATTGTGATGCAGTGGAGAGGGACTCATCATCTTGTGTTGCATCGGCCTGATCTGCCGCGTTTGCAGTAACTGGCTGAATCACTGGCACCCTCCCCTTTACCTTCATTGACCAGCCGATCTCTTCTGTATAGCCACCGCAGCGACTATCGATCAAGAGCGTCTGTCCGGGGTATAGATCCCTCTTTTGTGCCAACCTCCATTCCCCATTCAGCCAATCCCAGGCCCACGCCAGCACTCCCTCTTTGAGCTTTGTAGCTTCGCCAAAGAGCCACTTCTGGGCCTGTAGAAAAGGGACACTGCAGAGTGCATCACGCGAGGGTTGCAGGGTGGGCTCCGGGGCAACCCTATCGGGTAGATCGACCCAGAAGAGCTGAAGATCCCGCTCAATTCCACTGCGGATAAAGCGACTGATATCGATATCCGCACCTGTCAAATCCGGGGTGGTATCGAACAACTCATCCAGCTCATGCGCTAACAACAGATGCTTTGGTTCATATGGGTAGAGCAGTGGCAGACGTTCCGGATAGGCATCTTCAAACTGTTCGAGGTGCAGTGGTGAGAGATCTTCGAGCACGCCCAGGGCATTCCGTGCCGCTTCCAGCGCAGCATGTGAATAGGGTGCTGCGGCCCTATCGTCCTTGGGTTGGGTATCCATGATTATCACCTCTGCAATGCCACCCCAACGGGCGCATCGCCCAAGGCGCTGAACCAGGCTGGCCCAGGGTGCAAGATCGGTGATGAGCAGAGTGGCTGAGATATCAACACCCGCTTCGACAACCTGAGTCGATATGATGATTCGGTTGGTGGTCTCGGTACAGGCTTTACGGTTGAGAAAGGCTTTGCGCCATGCCGACCGTTCGCTGGGACGAAAGCGACTGTGGATCAGTTTGATGTCGGTGGTATCGGAGGCCATCTCTTTTTTCAAGGCGCTATAGAGTTTCACCGCCCGCTCCACCCGGTTGACAACGATCAGGGTTGGCCCACCCCGGGAGTCGTTGTGATCTGAGTGGGCCTGTGCCACCCGTCTGGCCAGTACTTTCAGGGTGTTGTCATTTTCGACCACTTCAATACGGAAAGGTTTGGCAACGTCATCCCACAAATGACCACTCCGTTGGGGAGGTGCGATGGAGAGATGTGGGAGATTGCGGGCCAACTCTCGGGTATCCGGGCTCTTTTTAAGCCAATCGGGTTGCAGCGTCGCACTCATCCACCAGGTGTAGGCTGGGCGTACGTTCTGTTTATCTGCACGATTGTCTCTGCGAAAGGCCTGTAACTGTGCAGAGGTTGCCAGGCCGACATCCATCAGCTGAACCTCATCCATGACCCACAGGCTGTCGCTATTCAGTAGGCCGAACTCCATAGGCCAGCGGGCGCGAGGGGAGGCATAACCCCGGTTCAGCGCTCGTGAGAGCAGCATATCCTGGGTACCAATCAGTACTGCACACACCTCGGGATAGAGGTGCCACTCACCCGCATCAGCACCACCCATCAGACGATGCACACCGACCTTTCCACTGTGGTCATCGATACCATTCCAGTAGAGTTGCAGTTGCTCCAGTATCTGGCGCACCTCATCTTCTGTCTGTTCGACCAATACGCGCATCGGCAGACACCAAACCAGCCGCCTGGGCCAGCGATCATCCTGTTGTATGACGCGATGCCACATCCAGGTAGCCAATACCCCCAACGTTTTACCAAACCCAGTGGGTATGTGGATCATGCGATCTATCGGCTGGTCATCATCTGCAAGGGCTTGTTGCCAGTGGTGTGGTGTCGGGTGATGAGTGATACGTTGAAAAAACTGTGAAAAATCTTCCATTCGTTGCTCCGGTTACCATGGATACCGTTTCTGGTGCTTATCCTGATTGAAATCGATCTTACTTGAACTGGTGTGACATCAGGTGTCCGTTTAGATTATTTTTTCCTCAATGATTCGGGTTTTATGACTTCACACTTCAAACACTACTGTTCTCATACATCTTCACCACCTCCCGGGAGCGCAACGCCACCTCCTCTCGCAACTCCGGCGGCCCAAGCACCTCCACTTCGGCACCAAACCTCATGATCTCCATGATCAGTTCAGTAGGGTCTGAGAAGGGGAGCGTCAGTAGATAGTGATCACCATCCCAGCACCCTTGTTGATCAGGGTGCCAGATCTCATCAGCGATCCAGCGGGCGCGTTCCGGGGTAAAGCGTAGCTGCGCATGATGGAGAGGGGTACCACCGAAGATACCAAAGGGGCGGTGGATGAAGTCATCAAGTTTTTGGGAATCGTAAGGGCGCCGTCTAATATCCAGTGGCTTGGCCCGTTGAATCCGCTCGATGGCGAAGTAGCGCAGATCACGGGCCTTTTCACACCAGGCGATGAGGTACCAGTTATCACGGTAGTGGAGAAGACGATAGGGGTGAATGTTGCGTTGATCTTTATGGTTTCGGCCCCGGCTGTGGTAATCGATGGTGAGTGGGGTTGAGCGCAGGGTAGCACCTGCGACGGTGGTAAAATGGTGAGGCTCCACCGCACGCCTGGGCGCAGTTTTGAGCAGGACGGTTCTGTCTACGGTACGACTACTGTGACCAGACTTCTCCAGCAGGCTACTGAAGCGGTCGAGAAGTGGTTTGAGGTGCTCGCTCAACAGCCCTGGCTGGAGGGATTCGAGTAACCGGGAGGCAGCAAGCAAGGCATAGAGTTCATCGGCGCGGAACCAGAGACCGGGAAGCTCGAACTCGCCGGTATCCGGTACGTAGCGGTAGCCTCTGGGTGAGTGGGTCGTTTCGATGGGTGCCCTCAGGCGGTCACGCATGAAGGCGATGTCTCTACGGACTGTTCGCTCACTGACCTCAAGCTCTTCAACCAACCTCCTCATGGATATGGGCTGTCGCGCTTTGCGCAGGAGATGATCGATCTGGTAAATTCGTTCTGCGTCATGCATGGATCCATCCGAGTATCTACCCTCCGGTGACCTATTGTCTACCGGAATATGCTCCGTCGCTTGTAGTAACTAACCAGTAGAGGAAGCTTATGCTTCTTGAATAGGTTGCCAAGAGGGCGCTGAGGATTGACACCATACTCTCCTCTGCTGCAAGCAGAGTTATGCACATTTGAGTCCATTTTTCCGATCATTTGAGGCGAATAGTTACTCTTGTTGTAGCTATTCAGCACGGAAATCCAGAACTCGGGCGTAGGAGCGAACTTGTTCGCGAAGAGCACGTTTCGTAGTCCATCGCGAACAAGTTTGCTCCTACAACACCGCTGTCCCCCTATAACTGTGATTTTCAGAATTTTAGTGCAGAGCCGGTTTAAGGAATAAATGTCATAGAATGTAAGTTTATGTGTGGAAATAATTATTTTTTACTCAGAAACGGCGAATTTCAAGGGTGAGTGAATAGTTAATCAATAACAACTTCGGCGTACTCTACGTCCCATCCTTGGGGTTTCCAGACGGACACTGAACTTAGACGTGATTTTTAGTCGTCGGGTGATACCTTCAATATCATCCTGCGATATAACTCACTAATGGCATCACGTATTCTTATAAGATCACCGTCCATTGCCGGTTGACCGTGCCACCATTGGTAGTCTGGTGACTGGTGGCCTACGCCAAGGAGGACGTTTTTCCGGTGCTGAGTAAGGCTCTTGCGTAGTGCCGGAAGTAGATCAATCTGCCGGTCTGTTTGTGCAGCCATTAATGATTCGCCCTCAGTCAATTTGAGGTCGGCAATTGCCAGCTGGCGTTTCCCACTGGCAAACTGCTCGCGGATATAGCGGGGGCTGTGACACTCTGAGCAGATCCACTGCCTCACTTCAGGGCCGCGTTCAGGTGCCATGGTATCTCCGTGATCACCGCTATGGAGGTGGCAGTAAGCGCAACCGGGGGCACGGTAGTGACCGCGTTTCAACGGTTGTCGCCAATCTCTCTTGGCCCCTTCAAGGCGGTTTATGACACCATGTTTAGAGGTGGTGTAACTGTGGCTGGTAGGACCTTCATGGCATCCACTGCAACTTAGATCTTTTCTTGCCCTTATAGCCGAGCCTTCGTGAAGATCACCATGACAGCTGCTGCATTTAATCCCGGATGCGTCGGAGTGAGGCCCCTCACGCCACTGCCTGATCAGTTCAGGATCTCTCTCTGTGTGACAGGTGATGCACTCGCTCTCTGTAAATGGCCCGACGGGAACATCCTCCACAGCCATGACAGCGCCAGCTGCCAGACAGAGTATGCCCAACAACCAGGCTACTAACCGATTAGAGACTCCTTTTTGCATCAATTGTGCTCCCGGTTGTGGTCGGTGTACGCGCCCTGCTTCCATAGTTCCTCTGGTGGTTGAGGTGTGCTTTTCACCTTCAGTTCCGCTTCGTGAAGTTGGCGTAACCCAGCGGCTTTGATTTCGATTCGACTCAGTGAGGCATCCATTTTCCTGTGCCCGGACTCAACCCCTGCCTGGTTACCGTGGGCGGCCGATTTGTACGCCCCAAGATTATCGAAGTACCACATTTCAAAGTAGTCACGCTCGATGGCTGAAACGTTATAGAAAGCAGATGCTTGACCCTCAAAGAAACCGATACGTTCTCTCGGCCAAAGCGTGTCGAGCCAATCCATGGGGTAAGGGGGGCGTTCACCGGCTGCAGGGCTAAGTAGGCTGTCACTGCGCAGATCTTTGAGAATGCCCTCTGCCTCATAGAGTTTTTTCCAGGCTCTTTTACGTTCCTGATCGAGTTCACTCAACCACTGACCGGCCTCCTCCTCTTGGTGACAATCGCTACACAGCTTGATCCAGCGCTTGCGCAACACCTTATTCTTAGACGTTTGAGGATTGATCTCGCGCAGGCCGAATTTCCACAGCGACTTGTCGGCCACCTGATGGCGACCACTGTCCATATGGCAGTAGGCACAGGTAGGCGCTTTGTAGTTACCCTTGGTCAGTGGTTTCGACCAGTCCCAGTCATCGCCTTCAGCCAGGTAGAGTTTACCGTGAGCAGAGGCAAAGTAGGTCTCGTCATCCGGATGAGGGGGGCCGGTGTGGCAGGTGATGCAGGCCTCCGGTCGACGTGCTTCGGCAGCATCGAAGCGGTGTCGGGTATGGCATGAGTCACACTTGGTGGCCACTGAGTGGCACTGAACACAAGACTGGACTTCGGCCTTGGGTTTATCGACAAAATGCTTGGCATCCACCGCCCGTTCCATCGCCAGCACATGGCTGGGAAAGCCGTAGCGGGCTTCATCCTTAAACTCACTGTGCTGCTTATTGTGGCAACTGCCGCACATATCAGGTGTCGGTAGTTGTAACTTTTGATGGTCGTTACCGTGGCAGGCATCGCAGTAAACCGGCTCCTCACTCTGGGCATGACGGCTGGCGCGCCAGTCGGCAACGATGCCGGGGGTGATCCCCTCATGGCATTTAACGCACAGCTTGCCCTCGAACAGGCCCTGAACTGAGTCCGGCGACTGGTAGAAGTTATCCGGATCCCAATAGCCCTGCACTGCGTCCGGCGACCAGAAGCGGGAGTAGAGGCCAGCCCCTGCCCCACCTTTGCTCCAATTTACATAGGCAAAGCCTGCCGTAACAGCCAGTAGGGCCGTGATCAGCAGTATCAGAACGATCAGTCGGTAACGCATGATTTTCTATCACTCAGGAGATGCTTCCACCAACGAAAGAGGCCCAAGCTCACCAACAGCAGGAAGGGTAGCAGAACCCAGATGCTGGATTTCCGCGATTGAGAAGGCGCAGTGGCAAGGTCTATTTGATCTACCGTATTCACCGCATGCTGCTCCAGATAGGCGAGCACTGTTCCCTGCTCCTGTTTTGACAGGATTTCCACCTTACCCATTAATCCACCAAAACGGTGCGAAACATCCATCAACAGAAACATGTTGGATGTCACATCACGCCACTCGGCTGCTGTATGGCGATCAGGCCCCGGCAGATTGTGGCATTGGGTACAATATTGTTGCAGCAGTGCCGCACCTGATGATTTAGGCTTGGGAAGCATTCCAATAGTAAGCCCCGGAGGCAATGTGTCTCTGTTTACCTCGCAGATATCGAAACCCGCCAGGCCGTGGCTCGCTGCAACGGGCAGTGACAGGAAGAGAGAGATAAGAAGCGGGAGAAGTTGTCTCACGCGCTCTTTCTCAACTGCAATCCAGAGCTGAAACCGGCCAATATCCCTTCAGCCGCCGTTCGACCTGCGACCATGGCGTTGACAGCCAGATTAGGTCCCAGGGTATTATCCCCTCCCGCCCAGATCCTAGGATGGGAGGTGAGGCCTTGGGAGTCGACACGGATACAGCCGTTCGGCACTGTTACTATACCGAAGCTCCCCAGCCATGCAGGTGGATCAGCTTGCTGCCCGAGAGCGAGGATCACCCGGTCGGCTTCAACAACCGGCGTCTCCTGTGGTGTTCTGAAGTAGACACCTGACACCGATTCCGAACCCCGACATTCGAGTGGGATATGTTGAAACAGAAACTCAGCTCCCTCCTCACGGGCCAGAGTAATCTCCTTGGGGGAGGCGCGCAGTGACTCCTCCGGGCCACGATAAGCAATGGTAACTTCTGCACCCAGACGAAGCGCAGCGCGGGCGCAGTCCATAGCGGTATCGCCACCGCCGAGAACTAATATTTGCAGGCCGGTTAACGACTCTCTCTCACCGGCATTGACCCTTTTCAGCCAATCAAGCGCCTGTACTACACCAGGAAGTGTCACTCCGGACAGTTCGACGGAGCGGCTTTTCTGTGCTCCCAAGCCGAGAAAGAGAGCGTCATTTTCATCCAACAAGTGGGACAACATAACGTCATCCACCGACTCACCAAGAGCAAAGCGGATACCCGCCTGTTCCAGCAGTGTCTGTCGGCGAGAGAGTAGTGCTTTGTCCAGTTTGAATGAAGGAACACCGGTTTGTAGCAAACCCCCGATTTTGTCGGCCCGGTCAAATACGGTAACTTCCACCCCCGCTCGATTGAGGCGCTCTGCACAGCTCAAGCCCGCTGGCCCTGCTCCAATAATGGCGACTTTACGTTCGATACGGTGCACAGGTTTGGTTGGCTGCCAGCCGGCACTCAAAGCCCGTTCCGCTACTGTTCGTTCCACTGCACCAATGGTAACGGCACCTTCCATCTTGTTACGTGTACAGGCCCCTTCACAGAGACGGTGTTGCGGGCAGATCCGACCGCATACCTCGGGCAGTGGTGAAGTTTTATGCACCAAATCCCCGGCAACTTTCCAATCGCCGTTAGCGGCAGCTTCCAGCCAGTCGGGGATAAAATTACCCAGCGGACAGGCATTGCGACATCCGGGAACACCGCAATCGAGACAGCGCTGAGCCTGAAGCTGCAGTGTTTCCTGAGGGATAAGCTCTTCCGCATCGTCCCAATCTTTTAAACGTGCCGTTACCGGACGATGGGAGGCCTCAGTTCTCGGAACTGAGATCTTCGATTCCCGTTTGAGAAGATAGCTGGCATCTTGTCGCAAATGGGGACGAAACAAGTTACGTACATCATGAATAACCAGTGCATCGGTGGGGCAGGAGATGACGCAGCGGGCACAACCCATGCAATCCTCAATGCCGGTAACCTCTCCCTCCGCCCTGCCCTGTTGCCACACAGGAATGCCCATATCGCACGCCTGCTCGCAGCGTTGACAGTCGATACACTGTTCAGTATCCATCTTGATACCGTAGAAACCGGCATGGTTGAGCAGGCCAAAGGTTGCGCCAAAGGGGCAGAGGTAACGGCAGTAGAAGCGGTTGCCTGTGACCGGAATAATAAAAAAGCTGCCGAAATAGGTCAGTCCCACAACCATCCCAAAGAGGCCGACCAGGGTTGCAGTCCAGGCATTGGGTGGAAACTGAGTCGCCACCATCACACCGACATACCAGAGAAAGAAAAGCCACTTGGTATGACGTAACCGCCAGGCCCAATCACCACGCAGGGAGAAACGGCGGAACGGAAAGCCTACCGTCTCCCGAATGCCGACACAGGGACAACCAAAACCACAGATCACTCGTCTGCCGAATAGAAATACCAGCAGCAGGGTGAGAAAGAAGGTGATGGTGCCTGGAGTATGAAGTGCGGGAAAAACCGGCTGACTCCAGACATATCCGGCATAGGGTTCAAACATGGGCATGAGCCATGGGAGAAACCACCAAAAACCGGTGACCACCGATACCAGAATGATCAGCCGCTTGCGGGTATAGGGGTTCTGTTCAGCACGAATACGCCAGATGCCAAACCCAAGGATAATGGCATATTCGGTATAACGATTGAGCCAGATAGGGCTATCGAACAGATAGAGCCAGGACTCGTTGAGCCAGCCACCAAAGGCCAGGGTAAAGGCGGCCATGGTGATGACCACAACCCACCAGGGATAACGTCCCGGCAGGGTGTTCTGGCATGCCGCACCGTTGGGGCGGGCACTGTAGGCAAAACTATCAGTCATGACTTGATCAGAGGTTGCCTAGAACACCAGCACTTTATCGGTTGCCAGCGTACATTCACCCAGTTCCTTCATGGTGCTACGCTGGGCACCTTGTACAAGGTCATCAAGCCACGAGCGTCCATGCAATACCGGATTTGCTTCATTAATCTCATGATTCATATACAACTACAGACCTTTTCTCTTTGCGCCTTTGCGGGAAAATAAAAATCCATGCTCTAAGAACATGGTTTTGATTGCGCCCTATAAGGGCGTATAAAGAAACCCACCTAATTTCAATCAGGGCCTCTTCGTAGCCTGGGCTGAGCGGAGCGAAACCCGGGGGGGGATAGCGCAATAACTACCCGGGTTTCGCTTCGCTCAGCTCAGGCTACAGCGTCTATTAACTTAATAACTATGACCCACACAATGTGTTGCTAAGCAGTACCAAAACTACAATAGACTGGATGAGTAAAGTTGAAATTTCCGACAGGCATAGCCGTAGAACCAACTCCATTCCCTTAGGGCGTGGTTTTAAGGATCTAATCATACTCAACGCCGTAGAACCTGCATCCAGCGCCAGAAATTAAGCAAACCCGCCAGTGATCCTGCAACATAGGTAATTGCTGCAGCGCGCAGTATCTGCTCCGCAGGCCGGATCTGGTGCTCTTCAAGATAGCCGTCTTTAAGCAGCGGCAGCGCCTTATTAAAGCTGGCATCCCACTCCACCGGCAGAGTCACCAGCTGAACCACAAGACCCAACCCCATTACCATGAAGGCCGCCATCACAGAGATCAGGCCGACCAGGGGGGTACGGCTGAACAGGGAGAGGAAGGGGGCGGCAAAGAGTAGAAAGGAGCCAAGCTTCTGCCCTACCCCTACAGCCATCGCCAGGCGTGTACGCCAACGAAACAGGGGTTCTCCCATCGCATCCTGCAGTGCATGCCCCACCTCATGGGCGGCAGTGCTGATGGCCGTAAGTGTTCGCCCTTCCAGCTTGTCCGGCGTCAACCGTATCGTCTTAGTAAGGGGGTCGTAGTGATCACCCCGATCGGTGACCTCGACCTTGACCCCATCCAGCTCAAAGCGTTGCAGCAGATGGCGAGCCAGTTCACCGCCGTTGCCGGGGAAGTTGGCTTCTGTCTTTTGATTGTTGCGGCTGAGGACTCTATTCACCCACCACTGGGGGGCTACCAGCAGTAGAAAGAGCAACAGCAGAATGACTAGAGCTAAGGGCATCAGATTTGAAAGTCAGAGATTGTCAGTGGTTGAGTGGGATAGTGGACATAACTGGTTCTGTAGCAAAATCCTGAAAACCACATTCATGGTGGAACCGGGCAGAAGCGAACTTGTTCGCGACGGACTCTGGAACCTGTTCTTCGCGAACAAGTTCGCTCCTACGATTGATTCCAGGGTTTTGGACATACAGCCTACTCAGATCCCACCTGTTGTTCCAGCACAAAACTGCTAAGCATAATCTCCTGGGAGCGATCGAGATCGACAAAACGCACTCCAGTTGAGTACCTCGAATCATCAGGATCATTCGGTGCCCCCTTGAGATTTCGACTGCATACATCCACCTTGAGTTCCAGGCTCTCCTTGGCACCACAGACCTTCATGTGAAACTGTACATCCAACTGATCATTCGGCCTACCCAAAGGATCGACACTCTCCAGCCTGGCGCCAGTCATACTCAGATCCTTCAATAACACCGGCTGCCAGTTTTCATCGATATCCGGATCTCGGCTGTTGTGGGCAAGTCCGGAAATATTGGTCTCCACCCGCTGTGCGTTGCGCACAGCAATACTCTCCACACTCTCCGGGTAACTGAGGTGAAGGTGGGGATAGGGTTTCAGCGCCGTCATGATCACTTTTGAGACAAAACCGTAGATATGACTGCCGCGCAGCAGACGCACGGCAAAGCGGTGTCCCTCTTTCAAAAAGAGTACCTTCCCATCGACAATGGGAGAGGTGACCAGCACGCTGTTACCGGGAAGGTAACCGATCAGCGCAACGCTGTACCTATCTTCATTGTCCGATGAGATACGTTGTAATTGCAGTATACTGCCGACTTGCAGATTAAGTTGGTCTTCCGCCATTCAATACTCTCTTATCCCATTGGAGAAACGCTGGAACAGTGATAGCTACAAACTATAGTTATCAGAATAGTTTAATTATTGGTAACTATTCAGCACAATACAACCACCGTACTTATCATCAGGCAGTTGCTCCAGGAATCGCATAAATTCATTCATGCATGTCGGTTCATGAGGGTACGGGGTCGGAGTCGATTGCCCACATGGATGTGGGTAAGACGCGTGAGCTGGGAGCGGAAGCATTGCGTCGTAAATCGGTGGTAATCACCAACAATCTTAACGCAATCGACTCCGACCCCTGAGAAAGTAACCCCCGCAACTGCCTGATGATAAGTACTCGGTGTCAAACATGGCGAGTGTGCCACAAGCAAGAGGCACTTTCCTACTGGTGATAATGATCGAATGCTCCACTTGTTAAATACTGACGATTCTGATGCCCCATTTCCTCCTGTGTCACAGGCGGAGAGAGAGCCTGATGGTCTACTGGCTGTAGGCGGCGATCTCTCGCCCCAGAGGCTACTGAATGCCTACCGACAGGGTATTTTCCCCTGGTACTCGGATGGCCAGCCGATACTCTGGTGGAGTCCGGATCCCAGAATGGTGCTCTTCC
>JBEVXT010000828.1:0-8419 GCA_040505955.1 Sedimenticola sp.
GCACCCTGGGCTTCGAGTACGGCGAAGTGTGCGGCAAGCCACGGCTGTTCAAGGTCACCGCCACCGGTGGTGGCGTGACCGCCTTTCACTAGGCTCCTCGCTGTTTCGCATGGGTAATAGCGTAGAATAGATCACTATCAATCCACAATCACCATCAAGAAGATAAAGAATGCAAGAAGCAGAACTGTTCGCAGCCGCATTGGGTTAACAGGCTCCTTGGTATGTTTCAGATATAGAGTTCTCTTTGGAGAAGAAACGCCTGGATATTCATCTTGATTTCGAAAGAGGAAGTGCCTTTGCTTGTCCCTGCTGTGGTGCCCCAGCCAAGGCCTACGACACAAAGGCAGGCTCTTGGAGGCATATGAACTTCTTCCAGCATCAGGCCTACCTTCATGCCAGGGTGCCCCGTGTGGACTGTTCTGGTGGATGTGGTGTTAAGCGAATCGAAGTTCCTTGGGCTCGATCTGGCAGTGGCTTTACACTTCTTTTTGAAGCCCTGATTCTATCTTATTGCAAGGAAATGCCTGTTAACAAAGTGGGAGAATTGATGGGTGAACATGATACCCGTTTATGGCGTGTTCTCCATCACTATGTAGAGACAGCGCGTGCACAACAAGATTACTCGAAAGTCACGCGTGTTGGTATGGATGAAACCGCCAGCCGACGAGGTCATACCTATGTAAGCTTGTTTTACGATATGGATAAAAAGAAGCTCCTGTTTGGCACTGGAGGGAAGGATAAGACCACAGTAAAGGCCTTTAGAGATGATTTGGTAGTCCATGGTGGTGACCCTGAAGCGGTCGTACAAACCTGTAGTGACATGTCCCCCGCATTCATTTCAGGGATTGAAGAGTATTTGCCGAATGCAGAAAATACCTTTGATCGATTCCATATTATGAAGACAGTTAATGAGGGAGTGAATGCTGTCCGTATTGAAGAAGTGAAAGAGAATGAAATTCTAAAAAAAACCCGCTATATATGGTTGAAGAATGAATGCAATTGGACCAATAGCCAAAGAACCACATTCGAAAATATAAGTAAGCTAAATCTAAAGACAGGTAAGGCGTACAGAATGCGGCTGAATTTTCAGGAATTATTCACGCAACCAGACCGGGTTAGTGGTGAGGCATTTCTGAAGAAATGGTACTACTGGGCAACCCATAGTCGTCTTGAGCCGATGATAAAGGTGGCAAAGACAATTAAAGCACATTGGGATGGCATTCTAAGCTGGTTTGACAGCCACCTTACCACTGGATTTATTGAGGGGATGAACAGCCTGATCCAAGCAGCTAAAAGTAAAGCACGAGGTTACAGAAGCGAGAAGAATATCATTACAATAGCCTATCTGCTTGGGGCTAAATTAAACTTTGGCTTACCCACTTGAAATAGCGAAGAGCCGATTTAACTAGTATCTTTGCAGTATCACCGAGCTTTCGCTTAATTTCATTCCACCGCCTCTGGATAGAGCCATCTATGTATCCAAGTTCTGATAGTATGTGATCATTTATCGAGACAAATTTCCACTTTTCACATGGGTCTTCATGGTTAACGATGAATCTTGAAAAATGCTGGAGATCAATTTTACTTTTAACAAGATACTGCTGATGATATTGAAATGTTTTCTTATCACGCGCATAAAATAGTAGGTATTGTGCCGTATCGATTGGACCAATATTAACAGTCTTAAAGCTAGAACCCGTAGCAGCTTCTACAACAATCGTTGTTACATAGTTCTGTCGTTCAAAAACCTCATCCATAATCACTTTGCAATATGCCATCTCTGAATCATCAAGATTTACAACGATAGCACCATCCTTCGACAGCAGGTTGAATAAAATATCAAACCTTTTCCTCATTAAGTCAAGCCAAAGCGAGTGTTCAACTCCATCGTCATAATATTCAAAAGCGCCCCCCGTATTAAAAGGTGGATCGATAAACACACATTTCACCTTCCCTGCATACTCCTGCTCCAGCGCCTTCAGCGCCAGCAGGTTGTCACCGAAGATCAGTTTGTTGTCGAACTGGTCGTGCTCGGTTACCCGCTGGTCGGCATGGTGGGAGAGCGCCGGGTCTTCCAGCAAGATACGGGGTTCGAGCTTGGGACGGTTCTCTTTGCCGATCCAGGTAAGTTCAAGTTTCTGTTTGCGTTTGCTCATAAATTAATTCTGTTGATGAAAACAAACCCCAAGGTCACTTGAGATCGGGGTATTTTATGGGTTGCCCCAACTGATGCAGTTAAGCCTGGAGTGCTTCTATTCTGTTCAACCAGGCGTTGAAATGGCTGCACTTCTCACGTAGTAGATCCAAGCCGATATCCCCCGCAATCAATGGCCCATGGAGTGTCTTTTTATAGCGTGGTTCGATAGCCGCGATCCTTTTCGAAGGCGCGGTTTGCGGGCTGTCATTGATGTGTTCCGGGGTTGCAAAACTGTCGGCCACGGTTTGTAGTGCCGCGACATCGGTGGACTCGTGTATCCATTCGCCAAACTTCTCAGGTCGGCAAAACAGCAGGGCCTCATACTCATGCACCAGCAAGTTGGGGATAAAGTTGGGCGCTGATATATCTTCAGCCATCTCTGTTTCCAGAAAAGCGGCCTGCTCAAAACAGCTGCCGTGACGAGGAAAGGCCCCATCTCCCCTGCCGGGAAAGTTATTCGGCAGACCATACAGGTCTATCATTGTGGTGACATAGGCTTGGGTATCATGCCGACAGAGACGGGTTATCTGGCGTCGTACCTTGCCGTAGCTGACAATACCGCCTTTGTAACCCGGACTGGTTTGGGCCAGGATTGGGGTCATGAAGATCGCCTTGTTGGCATAGTATGGCGTCAGCACGTCTCGCACAAAGGTCTCTTCCGTCTGGCCTTCAACAAAGAGATTGATCCGAATCATCTCACCGGTCTCCCACCAAGGAGGTTCTTCTTCCACAACTCACCCAGCGTAAAGTCATCAAGCCACTCCTTTAGCTCTGCCTCTTGCAGGCGCTTAAAAGTAGATGCCCCGTCTTCACGTCCCACCACGATCAGGTCATCTACTTCGAACTCATTGACCAGCTCCACAGACTGGGTGGAGACGATGAGCTGATGATCCTCTGACGCCGATTTCATCAGTGAACCCAATATCGCAATGGCGTAGGGGTGCAGGCCCAGCTCCGGCTCATCAATCAATATAGCGCTGGGTATGTAGTGCTCAGGTTGTAGCAGTACCGTGGCAAGGCAGATAAATCGTAACGTACCGTCCGACAGTTCATTGGCTTTGAAGGGGATATCCTGATTGACCTCTGTCCACTCCAGCTGAATTTTGTCGCTATTATCGACGGTGGGCCGCAGATGAAAATCCCCAAAAAACGGCGCCACTAACTGAATGGTCTTAACAATACGTTTGTAGTGTGCCCCATGATGCTGTTGCAACCGATAGAGGAAGGCGGCGAGGTTGGCAGCATCCTCTCTAAGGTAGGCATTGTCATTGATGCCGTGTACCTGTTTTACCTTGGCACTGGGGCTGGTGTCATGAAAATGGTAGACGCGCCAGCTTTTCATTACAGGGATTACAAAATCGTATATATTCGTGCGGTTTTTCTGCTCTTCCACGTAGGTTTCAAAATGGCCTGCCGCAGGTCGCCAATCTCCATGCGCATTCCACCAAAGCGCCTCATGAGCAAACACCATGCGGTTATCAGCAGTGGGCTCAAGTGAGAATTTATAGCCGTTATTTCCAAAATAGAGTTCCGCTTTGAGCTGATCCGTACTCTTTCGGCTGTAGTGCAACAGGGCATCCGGCCCACCGGCTCGACCAACGGCCAGTTGCAGTTTCTGATCCAGGATCTCTGCAATCAGTTTAAAAAAGGAGATGAAATTGGATTTACCCGCACCATTGGCCCCGATCAGTACATTCAGACGCGCCATATGGAGGTCGCACTGTTGAATGGATTTGTATCCACTCAACACCAAGCGGCTAAGATGATCACTGTTGTGAACCTCTTTGATCATTATGATTCTCCAACCGATGCTTTGTTGGCGGCATAGATGGTCAACTGCAACTCTTCACCCACCATTTCGAAAATGGGTCTTCTGCCGGAGAGTCGCTCGGACTCATCCATAACAACGGGTACACCCTCACCCCGTTTGTCCATCATCAAGCTGCGCTCTATCCCTGAACGGTCGATTGGGCAACGTGCAAGCAGGGTGGTAATCAGTTGATTGCGGGTGGCCTGACGCAGTTCCAGCTCATCCACTTCCATAGTATTGACCAGAGCACCGGGTGAGGCGATCACCAGATGGTCGACAAACAGGTGCAGGCGGATCTTGCAACCATAGATGGCATAGTCACGATGTGCGACGGCATTGACCAACGCCTCAAAAATCGCTTTGAGGCTGTACTGGGGGATATCTTTGCGCCCTATGGTTTTTGTCGCCGCCGTCTTCATGTTGCGCTCTACAAAGTCCAGCGCCTGCAACACCTGCTGATCCAGTGGGCCAGAGAGTTCCTGTGCATCTAACTGATCATCGGCATCACGCCGCTCGCCGCTATAACAGACCGCCTGAATGTGGGCACTGGGAATCCACTGGCCGGGGTCTGCGGTGGTCATCAACACAGCCGCCACGCTGAGTCGTTCGTTAGCCTCTTCATCGCGCACCAGCAGCTTGAGTTTGCGTAGCTGGCCTGCGGCAGGCTGATTACCCCGAATAAAACGCTGAACCAACGTTGCTTCAAAAGAAGATTCATCCGTACCGGGAACGGGCTGCTCATCAAACCAGACCATGCGGGCCTGACTGCGTTGCATCATCAGACGACCGAGGTAGTCCGGTGGTATTTCTTTTTTTGACTCATTGACGCGGTGGTAATATCGCCCGTTGCTACTGTGTACATAGAGGCTTTTATCGATGCGGACGTAAACCACCGGCTTCATCTCGCCCGCATGATCCGGCAGCTCGATCAACCGTGTGTATATATTTAACGGTGGTTCAATGTTGTCCTGACATGCCCTGGTCAACATGCCCTGTACTGCGTCAAGGTGTTCGACAGGCACCCCCAGAACATCGCGTGTTTTATCATCCACCCCCAGCACCAGCACTCCTCCCTTGGCATTGGCAAAGGCGACCATTTCACTTGCAATATCCTGTTGCCTGGGACCTCTGATTGTGCCGCCTTCAATATGTACCCGCTTGAATTCATACTGTGAATCCTCACCCAGACGTATTTGATACAGCAATTCACGAATCAGCTTTTCTCTATCCATTTTACACTCCCACTAGTGCGCCAAGGTCCAACGGATGGTGAATAGCGTCTCCGCCGTAACAGTCAATTCCAACCGGGCCTCGATCTCATCCAGCAACTTATCCTCCTGCTGTTCGATCTCTTTTTTGGCGTCGTGATACTTAACCATCGCCTTGTCCCGCTCCCGCTCCCGCTTTTTTATCTGCCGTTTGGCAGTTAGCTTCTCTTGCAGCGATGGGAGTTGGCGGCTGCTGCGCTTGAGCTCCTTGATCTCGCGATCCAGCTCGTTAATGGTCAACTGCAGCGCCTGCCTACGATCATCGGCCCAGCGTTCGAGCTTGCTGCTCTCCTGTTCGAAGTATTGTTCCAGTTTCTCACTGGTTTCGAGCGCTTTACTCTCCCGCTGCACAGTCATTATTTCATCCAGGGATGAGCTGTCGAGTGTGCCAATCGGTGATGCCTCTGCTGGGATTCGCAACAGTTTTTCTACATCATCGGGCGACAGTAGGTGGCCATCTATCCTATTGCCCACCACCAACAGGTGCTCTTCTGAAGTTCCGGCATAGTGAAAGGTCAGCTTTTCCACCTGCAGCAGGCCCGACGCGCCTATGTGCTGCTTCAGTGCCGCATATTGGCCCTCGGTGCTGCCGTCATAGTGAAACAGCAGTTGCGCCGGTGGTAGTGGGCCGTTTTCAGGCTTGCGCTCTTTGGCCTGATGCACCAGATCCCATGCCAGCTTCAGCTCGTTGGTGTGCAGCCGGAAAAATTGGGAATCATTCTGTTCCACTTGCTCCCAGCTGAGATCATATCTCTCTCCCTGGTAGATGAAGTGGTTACGGTCTACACTGATATTCACCAGTTCGGCCTTGGCCAGATCCAGCAACACCTGTTCGTAGCGATCAAGAAAATCCTGGGAACTGTCCCGGCGGAATTTCAATAAAGCGATCACGTCCCGATCCATACTGTTCAAGAGCGTTTGACGGGTCTGCTCCTCCCTGACCGCCAGCGACTCATCCAGCTCCCGCTGTAACTGGTCAAATTCATACTCAATCTGTTCATTATTGCGGCACTTCTGGTAGATATCGTAGATACGCCGCTCTATATCGATGTTGCTCTCTATGGCACCCAATATCTCATCCGAAGCGCCGAACACACCCTCGAACAGTTTAAATTTATCGTTCAGCAGTTGGAATACACGCTCATCCGCCGGGTTTTTGCGATTGACAAAATTGACCACCACCACATCATTTTTCTGTCCATAGCGGTGTACACGACCGATACGCTGCTCGACCTTTTGAGGATTCCAGGGGAGATCGTAGTTAATCACCAGAGAGCAGAATTGCAGATTGATGCCTTCACCCCCGGCCTCGGTAGAGACCAGGATATCCATATCATTGCCCTTGAAACACTCTATCAGGGCGGCCTTCATATCAGCCGTTTTTGCGCCGGTTATGCGGGCGGTTCCGGCATGTATCTGCTTCCAGCGTTTGTAGATCGCCCTGGAGTCCGGGTCACTATTGCTACCGTTCAGCAGCACCACCCGTCCATTAAACCCATTCGCCTCCAACTGCTCTTTTATAAATTGCTGGGTACGACAGGATTCAGTAAAGATAACCGCCTTGCGCGCCCCGCCCATTCTCTCGGTCATTTCGAAGGCCCGGCTCAGAACCTTCAACAGGGCATCACTCTTGGCGTTGCTGGAGATTTCTCTTGCCAGTTGTTGGTAGCGCTTCAGCTCCTCAATCTCATCCACCAACCCCTGAGCGGCCGAGCTACTGGCGGGATCATCGAAGCGATCACGCCAGTCGTCCGCCTCTTCTAGGTCGTCAAGCACCTCCTCACCAAGAAGTTGCTCCGCTTCGAGGCGCTGAACCATTCGCTCCAGAGTGCCTGCAATGGCGCGGGAGGATGAGGCAAGGATCTTACGCATTCCGATCGTTACCAGATGTCTGGCATTGGGCTGAACGGCATGCAGGTGCCCGCGTTGCAGGTAATCGGAAATAAGTGTGTAGAGCGCCCACTCGTCGGGGTTGGGGGTGAAGTCCTGAGTCAGTGAGTAGCGGTTGGTGAAGTTGATTCCGCCCTCTTCCTGTACCTGCTTACGCAGGGTGCGATGGCACAGGGGCTTGATGCGTTGTTTAAGGTCTGCCAGAGACTCCCGGTTTTTCTGTCGGTTGACGTATAGGGTCTTAAACGAACCGGCATCACCAAAGAAGTGCTCATCCATCACCTTGGTAAGCCCATAAAGCTCCATCAGATTATTTTGAATGGGTGTTGCGGAGAGCAGTACCTTGCTCTCTGCATGGGCAGTTGCCAGCTGGATATTCTTTGCCGTTTTATTGCCGCTCTTGCGGTAGAGGTTGCGCAGTTTGTGTGCCTCATCGAAAACCACCAGATGCCAGTCAACAGCCAGTACCTGCTCCTTTTGGCGAGAGATATATTCGTAGGAGCAGAGGATGATTTGATCTTCCTGTGCAAATGGGTTTTCAACACCCATGTTACGCAGGTCTCGAGCGATTTTGCTGTCAAGAATGACGGAGGGCAGCTCAAACTTGTCGGCCAGTTCCTGATTCCACTGCTTACGTAGGGATGCAGGAACAACGAGCAGAATAGCGCGTTTCTTTTCTGCCCACTTCTGCGCCATAACCAACCCGGCTTCGATAGTCTTGCCCAGCCCCACCTCATCAGCCAATAACACCCCCTTGGTCAGGGGTGATGCCAGCGCAAAGCAGGCCGCCTCAACCTGATGTGGATTCATATCCACCCGTGCAGAGGCCATGGTACGGGACACCTGGTCACCGGTACGCCCTGCGCGGGTCAGCCAATGGGCAAAATAGAGGCTCTGATAATCGCTAAACACGGTTATTTTTTCTCACCCGGCTGATCGTCGTTGATCCAGCAATCTATCGCACGTTTTCCGAAGCGCCATTGCTTACCAATTTTCTGACCAGGCAACTTGCCTTCCTGGGCAAGCTTATAAAGTGTGGATTTAGGGATTTTGAGGTAGCTCGACAGCTCCTCAATAGTCATGACCTCACCACCATCAATATTGGGCATCAGGTTGCTCTCTGTAAATATGTTGTCTAATGGTAATTGTGTGTTTTTATCAGTATCTAATGATTATGCCTACAGAAGAGGCTAAAATCGGGTGTATTGAAAGACCTTCATGATTTTGGCTGTAAGCCGGATCAGAGGGCTGTTA
>JBEVXT010000829.1:0-3762 GCA_040505955.1 Sedimenticola sp.
GCAAGGCATCGGCGGTGACCGTCTTGCCGACGATGTCGATGGTGTTGACGAGCGGGATGAACATCCCGATCTCATTGGTTTGTTTTAGTTCATCACTACCATTTACCGGCAGGGCTCCGACTTTTTTTGGGTGTAGCAGGTCTGAGTTTGATGTCCGATGACACTGAGGATGTGGGCTTGCCGACCCTCATTGTCGATGGCGTTACACATCGTCTTGCCATCAATGGCCAGACCCTCGTCATCGGCAGCGTACTGCGCATTCCACCCCCGCAAGGCACGATCCAGTTGCACAGGGTCTACCCGGATCAACACATCACGGATAACGGTTCTACTGGGAACCTCATAGCAACCATTACGGTAACGACAACGAAAGCGGGCGCGCGCTTTTTGGCTCAGATCCTCCGCCCATCCACTGATGGCCTTGTAGCCGTGCATTCCGCAGAGGATGGCCCCGGCAGCAATGGCTAACACCGCTGGCAGGGGGTGTCGTCGCCCCTGGCTCCGGCGTGGATCGGAGATATCGGTGAAACACTCTGGTAGGGTACGCATATGGTTGGCGGATATCATTATTCTTGTGGTTCCGTGGCAATAGAGGTAATCGAGGACAGGCCGAGATAATTGAGCTTGTGCTTGAGATGACAGCGGACGGATGAAGACCCGTTTCGGGGCTTGGGGGGTATCACTATAGCCCTCACGGGTACGGCGAAAGCCGCGGGTATCTCCCACGTACAGCCAGTTGGCGGCGCGATAAATCGTGCCGTGGAAATAGCGTGGATCGACGAAGGTCTCCAGCAGTAACAGCGGATAACCGAATCGTTTCTGCCAGTCCTGTGGCAAACGGCGCTCACACAAAGAGAGAATGCGTGAGGCAAGGTTCGGGTGGTGATGCTCGGGTAGAATCAGGAACCGGCTATTATTGGCGATCAGATGCAGTCGGTCATACTGATGGCGAAAGTCCCAGCCAATCCAACGGTCGCGAGCACCGCACTTCCAGGCAGCGGCCGAAAAGCTCAGCAGCGCAAGCCATTCATCGCGCCACGTGGCGATATACCACAGGGTATGGCCGATTTTCGGTAATGCGCCCAAGTAGTGATGGGCTTGCATCAGGGCTTGGTAACGTTCCTCATCGATGGAAGCGACGGGATGTAAAGTGATTTCTCTGAGGTTCAAGTAAATTGTCTCGGATATCGTGGATACGAGATGTTTTATACCTGAATGGACGGGGTTTGTCCAGAATGGAGGCTAACCTTATGATTTGGGAAATGGAATTTTGCTAGTACAAATTCGCCTTGTGTTAGCAGCTATCTTTGATTTACGATCAGAGATTCTGCGAAAGTTGCCGGAAACGGAGGTAAAAACCGACCTTAGGATGATTGATGTTGTTCGGTGGGCAACGGCGGCTGAGGGGGTTATGGATGTTGAGCCGGGAGTGGTTCTTGCCGCATGTGAACGTAACTATGCATTGGCTACAACCATTAGCCTGGATGATGACCTGGTAGGTAGTGTGCTACTTGAATACATGTCTAGCAGGGAAGAGTGGCATGGTACTTCGTCAGAGTTGCTGGATAGGCTAAATCGCAAGGCTGGTAGATGGGTGGCTCGTAGCAAAGAATGGCCCAAACAGCCGAATCAGCTAGCAAAAGCAATAAATCGACTCATAACCAGTCTCCGAAAGGAAGGAATCGATATCGAGAGCCAACGCCAAGGAGGGACTGGAAATCGTCTCCTGGCCATAACTAACAGGAACTGCGGTCCTGGTGGTGAGTCAGCTCAACAGGAGGAGAATGCTGCCTAAATGACCGCAACCATCGTCACAGGTGGCGCTTGTGACGATGGCTTTCTTCTTTATCTATCTTGCTGATTCTTCGGTAAATAAGTCCCATTCCACTGCAGGCTGATCCCTCTGGCCTAAGTATCAATTCCCATGATCTGTTTCGTTTGTTGCGTTTTCGATTATTTCGAATATAATCTACCCATGTCAGAAATGACTCAGGAGAACATAATATGACTGCCCATCCTCAAGCATTACCAGATACAGAATCATCAGCGTTGGCTCGTGCCAGTGCAGAGGAGTTGAGCCGCCTGCTCGGTCAAATGCCCGAAGCAGAGCGGGCTAGAGTGCAATTGGATGGTAATGACCTCATTCTGCCTAGACAGGCATTGGCACTGCTAAGAGATCTATTGGTAGAGATGGCTCAGGGGAATGCTGTCACCATCGTTCCTACCCATGCCGAGCTGACTACACAGGAGGCAGCAAATATCCTGAACGTGTCTCGGCCCCATCTGGTGAAACTGCTGGAAGAGGGTACTATTCCCTTCTCCAGAACAGGAACCCATCGTCGTATTCGCTATCAGGATCTGATGGCGTATCGTGACCAAAGAGATCAAGAGAGCAGGGCTGCACTTGATGAACTCGTATCTGAAGCCCAAGATAATGATATGGGCTACTGATGCGCTATACCGTCGTATTTGACGCCTGTGTCCTCTACCCTGCACCGCTGCGGGATTTCCTGCTCAGGCTCTCCACAACAGGGCTCTTTGCCGCCAAGTGGTCAGATCAGATCCATGAGGAATGGATCAGGAATGTCCTGAAGGCTCGGCCAGAACTTGAAGACAAGTTACCCCGTACACGTGAGCTAATGAATCGTGCGGTACCAGATTCATTGGTGATGGGTTATGAATCCTTGATTGAAAACCTTGAGCTACCGGATGCAGATGACCGGCATGTGTTGGCAGCTGCAATTCGCTCAGGTGCTCAGGCTATGATTACCTTTAACCTGAAAGACTTTCCTGAGGATGCATTGGATCAATACGGTATCGAGGCGATGCACCCAGATGCCTTTATCGAGCATCAGCTCGATCTGCATCAAGGCGCTGTAGTTGCTGCAGCCAAGCAGCATAGGGAAGCGTTGAAGAATCCACCAAAGACTGCTGAGGAATATATAGGAATGGGAATGAAATAACTTCCCTTTCTATATGGTTGGGTTTATGACGTAATTTAATCCGCCTAACGCCCCATCGATTTCTATATTAGCCCGTTCATAAAAATCAGCGGCAACTTTTTTTCCAGTCTCATACACTTTTTTTGAAATACGAGCAAATACCTTCAACCCTGTTGTTGTCGTTGTTTTCTTTATTAAGATCTTTACGAGTTCAATGCTTTCCAATACAACTCCAGACAATGACCGAGTTATATGCGGAAAGACTCGATGCTCTATTGGATTCCATTTTGAGGTATAAGGCGGATAATGCGCCATTCTAATCTCCATATCCATAGTATTTACCAACCTTTGCAGGCTTTCTTTGAAGATATGATGACGGCTGGAATTACTGCCCCCTGAATCTGCTAAGCATAACAATGATGTTGCATCAGGGTAATGCCGTTTGCCTCGTGCATTCCACCAAGCATAGATCGCATCGCACACAAAATTACTGGTATCATGGCTGGTGCCAATATACACAAAGGCTTCGTTGTTCTTAAGATCATATATGGTGTAAAGATTAACCTTGCCTTCAGCCAAATGCGGAAAATCATGGTCATATACCTTAATAACGTCGATACATTCAACTTTTCCATCTCTGTATAAATTGCCTATATTTTCTTTTTTTTTGCATCAATACTAATTACTGGGTTTCCATCAACTTCATATATCTCTCGTAAATCAGCTATTTTAAGGAATTGTTCATTGCGGTGCTTAGATGTACCTGTTGCTGTTGTCTTTTGCATTTTTCTTTTAACGTATTTATGTTTTTTTAGTAATT
>JBEVXT010000830.1:0-4246 GCA_040505955.1 Sedimenticola sp.
ATCCCACAAAAACGGGATTGTTCGGCCCGACAGCTTGGAGCAGGCTTACGGCATCGTTGATGATTTTTTTCGATGATAATCGGGTCTGTGGCGGAGAGGGGCTTTGGGTTTGACCAATATAGTCAAAGCTGAGGGTGCCGAACCCCATTTTCCTGAGTTGCGGCGCAATAACCGCTTCCCAAATGCCGGTGTCGCCGGTCAAAGGATTGAAAAATACAAAAGTGGGTGCGCCGGGTGTGCTGCCGGATTCGTGCAGGTAATAGATGCTTTCATTATCCGATACGGTGTGTCGAGGCATGGGAGCTCCTTGTTGAGAAAATAGTTACTTATTGGCTAGGTGGCCTGACCAATTCATCAGTGTTGTGACATTTATCAATTTATTGGTGTCCATCACCAAATTGTGGCAGCACATGTCATCGGTATGCTGCCCGTGTTGTTATAAATGCACGCGCGAGCTGGCGTGCTTTGTAACGTATTGTAACTTAATACTAATTTTAGAAAGAGTCAGCAAGACTTCTCTCCTACATCAGCATGGCAATGGCACTGGCCTCGGCCGCTACACCCATCATCGGCGGTTATATGACCATCTGGTGGGGCTGGGCCTCGATCTTTCTCTTTCTCGCCTTTTATAGTCTGGTGGGTATTGTGATGCTGGTTATGCAACTGCCTGAGACTGCACCGCCTGGCAGCCACCCTATCATCAGCCCGAAATGGCTCCTTGCCAACTACACCCTGCTGCTGCACAAAAGCTGGCGCTGGTACACCCTCGCCTGCAGCTTTGCCTTTGCCGGGCTCTTCTCCTTTCTCTCCGGCTCACCCTTTGTCATCATCAATTTCCTCGGCGACTCCGAGGAGCAGTTCGGCCTCTTTTTCGCTGTCATCGTTGCCAGCTTTATGAACCGGAGTGCCATAACGAACAGATGGCGACTATAACATACTGATATTAATGATAATTATGTTTTTCACCTGACACAAATGGGCTAAGTGTATCGTAGGTGGTAATTGAGGATCTTTGGTGCATTTACGTGGCCTTGGTTTGCTTGAATGCCTGGCTGGCTTCAAACAGAACCGATATACAGATGACAGCAATTGCCGCGATTTCAAATGGCGTAACGGACTGGTTCAAAAAGACTACGGCCAGAACTGCAGCGATCACCGGTTTGAAAAAGAAAAGGTAACTGCCGCGAGTAATATCCGACACGGCTGCCAGTCCCCCGAGCCATAAGAATTGCGTTATGGTGGTGTTCCCAATGGCCAGCGTGAGCAAGTATCCCCATTCTTGGGGCGGCCGATCTAACAGGGTCAAGGGATTGACCCAGATGCTCCAATATAGGCCCACCACCAGCCAGAGCCCCACGCCACCGATGTTCATGGTAATAGTCGTAATGCGCAAGGCACCGAATTCGTCGATCATAGGCCGAATAAAAACCGTGAAAAACGCCAATGCGGCGGCGCATACAAGGGTCATTAATATGCCGATTAAGTTTTGACTCGACTCAAAAAGAGCGGCCAGAGTACCCTCTGTAATTAAAAGGGCCACACCTATCATAGCGCAGTACCCGGTTATTAATTTTGTTCTTGGAAACGGTTTCTTGGCCTTCCGCGAAGATATAAAACCGACAAAAATGGGAACGGTGGTAATCATGGTGGCCACCTGGGGTACAGTGGCATAATCCAGGGCCATGTGAAAAAACAAGTAACCAATGGTGATCCCTAGGGCGGAAAGCCATACCAACCGGAGTCCCTCTTTTTGAAAAGGTTCGATCAGATTTCGACTGTTCGGAAATAACAGGGACAATATGATCAGCCCTATACCCCCTAATAAGAAGCGCCATACCGAAAGCTCAGGCCCCTCGATGTGGGTTAACACTGATACAAATTCACTGGTGGAGTGCCCCACCACCCCCGCTAAAATAGCTAGATAAGCCACGAATTCATATCGGTGCCATAGACTGTTTTTCATGTGGCCTCCTGTGTTGTCGATGCGTCATTGAGTACCACAATCCGTTGGGATTGCTCGCCTGGAATCAGGTGCCAGGCATCGGGTGGATCCAGTCTCTTGGTCTGAATAAATAACAAATATGTAGTCATAAAGTCTCGTTATACATAGTGTAGATATTAGTTAGAGCCGCGAATGGTACTTCAAGGGAAACGGAAAAGTCAAGAGGAAAAATATAAATATAGATTGCCTGAACCGAATAATACTTCAAGGATGACGTAGACTGGTGAACCTATCGGGCAAAAAGCGCCCCCTGCAAGGCAGGAGGTAAGCGCTAGGATGGAGTGTCGGCGTCAGACCAAACGTAGCAGGAAAGGTTTTCGCATACGCCACTCAATATCAGCAATATTGCCGAGCTAGCCTGTGTAATAACGAATAAGGACAAGTCGTGCAAGCTTGCGAGCCGCGACTTGTCCGCTTTGCTGGACGTGCCCGTCGGCTTGGCTTAAGAGCGGTACCAGGCCGCCCTTTTTTGCATGATTTTCTTTAGAAAATGGGTTCTTCAGGCAAGAGCGCCTCTCGGAACTTATTGTCCCGAAAATCAGAAAGAGAAATAAGGCTATTGCATAGGCATCTCCCGGTCCAACAATGGCCGAAGATCAGGCGGCTTTCGATTTTTTGGATAAGGTATAACGCATACCATCACAGTCCCACCGCAGTGTTTACAGCAGAGCGGAGGCCTCTCCTTCGGCTTTGGTGGGCACACTCTTAGCAGCAGATGAAGAAGCTGGATGGTTCGTTTGTTGTTGCCATGAAGAAAATCGTAGTTCTGACTTCGGCGAAAGCCACGAGGTAAAAACATGGCGTAACAGCAACCACAGAAAGTCAGCGCCATCCAGTGCTTCAGCGAATGTACGGTGATATGAAGGTTGATACCACAATCAACCACCGTCGCCCGCATGGCGGCCTGCACACCGCTGACTGACATCGGTCGCGTGGTATGGCATCTGCTCGGGATCATCGACCGGGTTGGGTTGGGTTGGGAAAGATTAGCTTGGGGTTACTGTGTTCCTCCACCATTTTCGCAGCATCTTCAGCAAAACATCCGTGATCGGTACGTAGCGATCCTTGCGGCTTTTGCCGCCACGGACGTGTATGTGCAGGCGACCCTTATCAATATCGCCCACCTCTAGTCGCAACCCCTCGTTTAGCCGCAAGCCGGTGCTGTAGATTAGAAGGAAGTAGACGCGATAAAGAAGCTTGTGAAAACTAGCGAGAAGGCGGAGCGCCTCATCTTCAATGCTCGTCATGATAGTAATCTTCCTATAGATCTCGCGTGAATCGCGACCAGCTGAAAATCAGCTGGCAGGAAGATTATGGGGGTAAGGTGTCTTTAATCTGCCGCGATAGCGGCTCCGTCCAACAATAACGAATAAGGACAAGTCGTGGCTCGCAAGCTCGCACGACTTGTCCTTATTCGTTGTGCTTGTTCAGGTGCTTCGCACTATGGGGTGTAGTACAACTATTTGTTTTTATGCGCGTTTATTTGCGGCCAACATCAACAGTTCCCGCTATATTGTCGGTAATCAGGAACATTTGTAGGGATTGATATGCCTTGAGCCCAAGATGGTGCACGCGTAAAGATAAGGGCGGCCTTCTTTGGCCGCCCTTTCTGTTACTCCCCTTCTTTGCTTGGGGGTGTTTCCTCTGCTGCTTTACTCACCGCTTTCATTAACATCTCAGCGGTTCGCTGCTCTCTTTCTGAACCTCTGGATGAGGATTTCCGTTCAGGTTTTGTTTCATCTGTCGCCGGTGGCTGGTTGCTGCCAGCGGTCTCAACCTGTCGCAGTGGTTTCTCCTTCGGTTTGCTCCTGACTTTGGGAGCTTCCTGATCCATCGGTATTGGATGTTTTTTCTCCTCCGGCTTGAATTCGGCTTTTGCGACCGGTTGTTCCTTTGGTTTTTGGTCAGCCTTTGCTGCGGTCTTCTCCTGCTTGGGTTCGACCTTTTCAGCTGCTTTCTCCTCCGCTGGTTTAGCTTGAGCTTTTGCCGCTGGCTTCTGCTTCCTTCGGGGGGCGGTCTTCACTTTGGTTTCCACCTGTTTTAGGGGCTTCGCGCTCTCTGCAGGCTTATTCTCTGCTTTAGGCTCCGGTTGGGTGGCAGCCACTTTCGGCTGGGCTTTGGGCTTGGGTTCAGGTTTTGGTTCTGCCGCCGGACGCTTAGGTTTGGAGGTGGGTTTGGTTTCCACCTGGGTGAAGGGCTTTGGCTCAGGCTTTTCTACTGCCTTCTCCTCAACAACTTCGATTT
>JBEVXT010000831.1:0-5598 GCA_040505955.1 Sedimenticola sp.
GAGTCGCCAAACCAGGCGTCGTTGCTGCTGTTGATAAGGAAGGCCGCCTGGGGCAGTGCCTCGATGGTCTCTACACCAAAGGCATCCTCGTAGCAGATGGAGATGCCGACGGGGTAGCCCGCCACATTGAGAATGGGTGGGATATCTTCGCCGGGAGAGAAGCTCGACATGGGAATGTTGAGCCAGCGGGTGACGGGGAGCAGCAGATTCGCCAGCGGCATGAACTCGCCGAAGGGCACCAGGTGGCGTTTGCTGTAGCTCTCCCGCTCCTCACCCAACAGCAGCATGGCATTGAAGTATTGTCGTGTTTCTTCGTTCCATATCGGGATACCAATCAGCAGTTCACTGTGGTTCTCCAGCGCTTCTGCACGCAGAGGCTGCAGCAACTCTTCATCCACCAGGTGGGCGAAGGAGGGAACGGCGGTCTCCGGCCAGATGATCAGGTCGCTCTCCCAGTTGCTGCGGGTGAGGCGGGTATAGAGGGCGAGGGTGGGGACGAGTTGCCTGCGCTTCCACTTGATCTCCTGGGGGATATTGCCCTGGATCATGCTGACTTTGAGCGGATCTCCGGCGGGTTGAGTCCAGTCAATATGGCTCAGCTGCCAACCGCCCGCCCAGAGCAGGATGATGACAGCCATAGCAGCCGCCTTGGACTTTATCGATACCGTTGCCAACAACGCCAACAAAGCGGCAGTGATAAGCACCAGCCAACTGACGCCGTAGACACCCAGCAGCGGAGCATATCCCGCCAGTGGACTGTCACTCTGTGAGTAGCCGAGGGTCAGCCAGGGAAAGCCGCTAAGCACCCAGCCGCGCAGCCACTCAGCCAGCACCCAGAGGGCGGGGAAAATCAGCAGCCTGGTGAGTTGATTGGCACTGTTTTTCAAACGCCCACCGAGATAGACGGTAAGCAATCCTACCAAGCCATAGAAGAGAGCAAGCGCCAGGGTAAACAGCAGGGTAAGGGCAATAGCTACGGCGGTGCTCAGGTTGCCGAACTGATCGATACTGATGTGTACCCAGAAGACGCCGAAGCCGAGCAGACCCAATCCATAGGCCCATCCCGTGTAAAAGGCCTCCCTTGGCGTTGCCTGATGTAGCAGGATAAGCAGCAACAATGGGCCGAGAACTGCACCCAAGGCGTAGGAGAATGGGGCGAATGCAGCAACGGTGACGGCGCCCGCAAGGAGGGCGAAGAGAGAGCGTCTGTAGCGCCTGGTCGATAACCACCCCATAGGATCTGCGGCTACTCCGGCAACCGTTGGACGCCCAGCAGGTGGATGCGGCGGCTGTCGGCACGCAGCACTTTGAAGCGGTAGGGGGGAATATCGACCTTCTCGCCCCGTTTCGGCAGGTGCCCCAGGGCATTGCTCACCAGGCCGGCGATGGTGTCAAACTCCTCGTCGGTGAAGTCGGCGCTAAAGTAGTCATTGAAATCATCGATGGTGGTGTGGGCCTTGGCGGTAAAATCACGCTCACCCCGCTTGAGAATATTGGTGCCTTCATCAAAGTCGTGCTCATCCTCGATCTCACCAACGATCTGCTCCAGCACATCTTCGATGGTAACCAGCCCGGCGGCGGCACCATACTCATCAACCACAATTGCCATGTGGCTGCGGCTGGCGCGGAACTCATTAAGTAGAACGTTGAGGCGCTTACTCTCGGGGACAAAGACCGCCGAGCGCAGCAGATCGCGAATATCGAAAAGGCGCTTGCTGTTGCCACAGTAGCCGAGCAGATCCTTGGCCAGAAGTATGCCGACCACTTCACTGCGATCATCACCAATCACCGGAAAGCGGGAGTGGGCCGACTCAATAGCGATGGAAAGGATCTCTTCCAATGGTGCGTCGCGCTCAATCGCCGCCATGTAGGCGCGGGGAATCATGATATCGCGCACCCGCAACTCCGAGACCTGGAGCACCCCTTCCATCATGGAGAGCGCTTCGGTATCCATCAGAGCGCGCCCCTTGGCATGGCGCAACAGCTCGATCAACTGCTCTTTATCTTCCGGCTCGTTGTCAAAAAAATGGAGCACCTTCTCCAGCCAGTACTTGGGGGAGGCGCCGTTGCCGGTATCACCGTTACTCATCTTCTATTTTCCTGATATTGCATGGTAGTGGGCTTCCCTTCCGGAAATAAAAAAGCGGGACGCTGAGTACGCGAAAGAGACACAGAGTACACAGAGAAAGCTTTTACTTTCCTGGTAACGCCTGAAACCCAGCCGGAAATGGACGCAAATAAACGCGCATATGCCCGACAATATACTCTATTAACAGATACATAGGCAGGGCATTGATCATAAATAATCTCTGCGACCTCCGCGTCCAATTTTTAAATGGGTTCTAGGCAATCTCATAGGGATTGCCAAATCCAAGTGTTGCCAGAATCTCCGTTTCGAGGTGCTCCATCTCTTCCGCCTGCCGCTCATTTTGGTGGTCATGGCCCCGCAAATGCAAGACCCCGTGTACCACCATGTGGGCCCAGTGGGCTTGCAGGGTCTTGTGCTGAGCCTCTGCCTCCACTGCCACCACGCCAGCGCAGATCACCAAATCGCCCAGCAGATGGCTCTCCACCACGGACGGCGCCTCGAAAGGAAATGAGAGCACATTGGTGGGCCGGTCTTGGCTCCGGTACTCCCGATTGAGGGTCTGGCTCTCGTTTTCACCCACCAGACGGATTACCAGTTCGGCCTGGTTGAGGCCCGGCTCCAATGCCGCCTCCGCCCAGCGCTGCAGCTCGCTATCCTCGGGAAGAGCCTCCCCCTTCACCGCACGCTGCACCTCCAGCAGCAGGCTCAACTGTGTCCCCGCTCTTTGTCGAACTGGTCATAGGCGCTGACGATGCGCTTCACCATGGGGTGCCGCACCACATCCTGGGCATTGAAAAAGGTAAAGCTGATCCCCTCGACCTTGCTGAGAATTTCCACCACCTGGCGCAGACCGGAAGTGTGCCCCCGGGGCAGATCCACCTGGGTGACATCGCCGGTAATCACCGCTGTGGTGCCGAAGCCGATGCGGGTAAGAAACATCTTCATCTGCTCCGGCGTGGTGTTCTGGGCCTCGTCGAGAATAACGAAGGCGTCATTGAGGGTGCGGCCGCGCATATAGGCCAGGGGAGCCACCTCGATCACATTGCGCTCGATCAGCTTGGCCACCCGCTCAAAGCCGAGCATCTCGTAGAGGGCGTCGTAGAGGGGGCGCAGGTAGGGATCGATCTTCTGACTGAGATCGCCGGGGAGAAAGCCGAGGCGCTCCCCCGCTTCCACCGCCGGTCGCACCAGCAGGATGCGCCGCACCTGATCGCGCTCCAGTGCATCAACCGCGCAGGCTACCGCCAGATAGGTCTTGCCTGTACCGGCGGGGCCAACGCCGAAGTTGATATCGTGAGTAACCACCTTGTGCAGGTACTCCTGCTGGTTACCACCACGGGGACGAATCAGGCCGCGACGGGTTTTGATGACCACCTCCGGCAGCTCTTTCTCCGCCGCACCCCGCAGCAACTCATCGATGCCGGATTGCTGGAGGTTAAGGTGAATCAGTGCTGGCGAGAGCACCTCCTCCCTGGTCAGCTTGTAGAGCGACTTCAGCACCTCGCAACCGGCCTTGACCGCCGCCTGTTCACCCATGAGACTGAAGTGGCTGCCACGGTAGTTGATCTCGATACCCAGGCGCCGTTCGATCTGGCGCAGGTGCTCATCCAGCTGACCGCACAGGTTGGCAAGACGGTGGTTATCTTCAGGTTCAAGAGTGAAATTGATCGATTCGGGGAGATCGGGCATTAACTTGGTAAACCCTTAGTGGATATGATGGAAGATCCCATACTCAGGTATCTTGAGTAGCAACTCAAGGAGTAACTATTCATCTGATTGATGCGGTTCGCAAGCTCACCACATCCTACATGCAAGCATAGGCAGAGAAAGGGTTGTAGGATGTGGTGAGGTACGAACCGCATCATTCGAATAGCAATTAACACTCCTGTGTATCGGCGGTGAAAAGATACCTGAATGGTTACCCCAAGGATAACACCATATCCTCTATAAACCCGGCTCAGAACAGTTGCACAGAGTGGTTCCAGGCTGTTCAGCACGCCTCCTGAGTCATAGATTCATCCACCAGGGTTCCGCGCAGTGAGTTAGGCAGTGCTTCGGTGATCTGCAAATCGGCAAATCCCCCTATCAGTTCAGGCCCACCGTCAAAATTGACTACCCGGTTGTTCTCCGTGCGGCCAGCCAGCTGTTGGGGATCTTTTTTCGAGGCACGCTCCACCAGCACACGCTGCACGGTTCCCACCATCTTGCGGCTGATCTGCTGGGCCGAGGCGTTTATCGACTGCTGCAGGCGCTCCAGCCGCGCCTGCTTTACCGAATGGGGAACATCGTCAGGCATCTCCGCCGCCGGGGTGCCGGGGCGGGCGCTGTAGATAAAGCTGAAGGAGTGATCGAAACCGATCTCATCGATCAACTCCATAGTGCGTTCAAAATCGGCATCACTCTCGCCGGGGAAGCCGACAATAAAATCGGATGAGATGCTGATAGCGGGACGAATGGCCCGCAGGCGGCGAATCTTCGCCTTGTAGTCGAAGGCGCTATGGCCGCGCTTCATCAGCGCAAGAATACGGTCGGAGCCACTCTGTACCGGCAGGTGAAGGTGACTCACCAACTCAGGCACCTCGCCATAGACATCGATCAACCGGTCGCTGAACTCCAGTGGATGAGAGGTGGTAAAACGGATGCGTTCTATGCCGTCGATAGTGGCGGCATACTGGATCAGCAGAGCCAGGTCGGCAATCTCACCATCATCCATCAGGCCACGGTAGGCGTTGACGTTCTGCCCCAGCAGGTTGACCTCGCGTACGTCCTGGGCCGCCAGCGCTGCTATCTCAGCGATCACATCATCAAAGGGACGGCTGATCTCCTCACCCCGGGTGTAGGGAACAACACAGAAGGTGCAGTATTTGGAGCACCCCTCCATAACCGAGACAAAGGCGCCGGGGCCTTCAGCGCGGGGCTCCGGCAGGCTGTCAAATTTTTCGATCTCGGGAAAGGAGACATCCACCACCGGTTTGTGCTCACGGCGTGCGCTGTCGAGCATCTGCGGCAGACGATGCAGTGTCTGGGGGCCAAACACCAGATCAACAAAAGGCGCCCGTTGACGGATCGCCTCACCTTCCTGACTCGCCACGCAACCGCCGACACCAATGATCAGCCCAGGCCGCTTCTGCTTCCATGGGCGCCAGCGCCCAAGCTGGGAGAAGACCTTCTCCTGGGCCTTCTCGCGGATCGAGCAGGTGTTGAGCAGCAGCACATCCGCCTCTTCCGGGCGATCAGTCTGCTCCAGGCCGTGAGACGCCCTCAGTACATCCACCATCTTGGCGGTATCGTACTCGTTCATCTGACAACCAAAGGTCTTTATATAGAGTTTGCCGGGCATTGGGTTAGGCGCTGTTGTGCAAAAAAGCGACTTAGAGTATCCCTAATATAGGTCTATTTCCACTGTTTTTCATGGCTTTGAGTGCCGATGGGTACTCTATGTTGAGCTCAGATTACCCCTGAAACTTAGCCGGAAATGAGTGCAAATAAACGGCTCTGTACAATAATCC
>JBEVXT010000832.1:0-2314 GCA_040505955.1 Sedimenticola sp.
GGGGGTGCTGCATGGCGGGTGACACCTGTTCCCATTGTAGCAAAGCATTGAGCGTTGTGTTCCTTGGCAAATTGAGTACCCATCCCTTCCGGGTGATTATCTGACCCAGGGCAGTCGTTTATGAGCTGTTCATGGGGGTAACTATTCAGCTCACCCCTGAAATCCGCCATTTCTGCGTTAAAAAATGATCATTTAGCCATGTAAACTCACATTTTTCGCCTTGAACTGACGAATTTCAGGGGCAATCTGAACAGTTACCAGCGATTTCTTTGGGGTGCTGAATAGTTACTTCATGGGTTCCTTTACGGCAGAGCCTGTACTATCTTAATACAGTCGGCGCTCTTTCAATATAATAATTGCTGAATACATGATTATTATATTGAAAGAGCGCAGGAACGATCCGCTCGCATGTGCGTAATGAAAAGCTACCCGTGCACTCCTTGTCACGAGCCAACAACCTCACCTCCTGTTATTATTGGTACTATGCTCACCTATCCTGATATTGACCCCGTTTTTCTCTCTTTCGGCCCGATGAAAGTCCACTGGTACGGTCTAATGTACCTGATCGGTTTTGTCGGCGGCTGGTGGCTTGGACGACTGAGGGCGTCCCTTCCAGGGACGGATTGGAACAAGCAGCAGATCGATGATCTGCTGTTCTACAGTGCGCTTGGGGTAGTGCTTGGGGGGCGCCTCGGCTACACCCTCTTCTATAAATTTGACCTGCTGCTTGAGGATCCCCTCTCGCTGTTGAGGATCTGGGAAGGGGGTATGTCATTCCACGGGGGGCTGCTCGGCGTGCTGTTTGCCATGTGGCTGTTTGGGCGGCGTTACAACAAAAGTTTTTTTGTACTGACCGACTTTATCGCCCCCCTGGTACCGATTGGCCTGGGTGCTGGCCGCCTGGGGAACTTCATCAATGGTGAACTCTGGGGTGGCCCGGGATCGGTACCATGGGCAATGCAGGTCTCCTGTGGACGCTTTTATGACCTCTGCTCAAATAAGCTGCAACTCTCCAACCTTACCGAGCTGACCCCGCCGCTTCACCCCAGCCAGCTCTATGAAGCGCTGCTTGAGGGGGTGCTGCTGTTTGTTATCCTCTGGCTCTACTCCGCCAGACCAAGGCCCACTATGGCGGTCTCCGGTCTGTTTCTCCTCTGTTACGGTCTCTTCCGCTTTCTGGTGGAGCTGGTGCGAATGCCGGATAGCCATATCGGCTATCTCGCCTTCGGCTGGCTCACCCAGGGACAGCTCCTGACCCTGCCGATGATACTCGGTGGCCCGCTGCTGCTGTTACTGGCTTACCGTGGAGCACGGCAACCGCATAAAACCAACCTGGATTGATAACCACTCATGCTCCAGTACCTTAAATTCATGCGCCATGTACGTGAAAGCGGCACTCACAAGGAGGATCGTACAGGCACAGGCACACTCAGCCTGTTTGGCTATCAGATGCGCTTTGACCTGGCCCAGGGGTTTCCTGCCGTTACCACCAAAAAACTGCACCTGCCCTCTATTATTCACGAACTGCTCTGGTTCCTTCAGGGGGATACCAACATCCGTTACCTGAAAGAGCATGGCGTCCGTATCTGGGATGAGTGGGCCGATGAGAAGGGTGATTTGGGCCCGGTTTACGGCTATCAATGGCGCTCCTGGCCAGCACCCGGCGGCGGTCATATAGACCAGATCACCGGATTGGTTGAGCAGATCCGCAATAATCCGGACTCCAGGCGACTGATGGTCACTGCCTGGAATCCCGCTGATGTGGAGCAAATGGCACTGCCCCCATGCCACTGCCTGTTTCAGTTCTACGTACTGGAGGGGAGGCTCTCGTGCCAGCTCTACCAGCGCAGTGCCGATATTTTCCTTGGTGTGCCCTTCAATATTGCCTCCTATGCACTCCTTACCATGATGATTGCTCAGGTCACTGGGTTGGAGCCGGGAGAGTTTGTTCACACCTTTGGTGATGCCCACCTCTACTTAAATCACCTGCAGCAAGTTGATCTGCAGCTCTCACGGGAGCCACTGCCGCTACCGGTAATGAAGCTAAATCCTGAGGTAAAATCGATTTTCGATTTTCACGATTGTGATTTTGAGCTGACGGGATATGAGGCGCACCCCCACATCAAGGCCAAGGTCGCGGTCTAGGAGCCTGTCCGAGAATAGGACACCTACTGCGGGAAAGCCCTTTTGGCCAGATTTCCCGATTAAATTCGTTAAATATGTCCAATATTCGCCTCATTTAATCGAAAAATCTGACTCAAAATGGCTTCCCCTCGCTACGGTTCCTATTCTCGGACAGGCTCCTAGCTTGACC
>JBEVXT010000833.1:0-5664 GCA_040505955.1 Sedimenticola sp.
ATTGCTAAGTAGTTCTATCTTCTCTTCCAGCTCCCTGTTTTGAGAAAAATTACCGATGATGATCTGAGTACATGGCTCACCGTCAAGAGTGGCTCTGGTGAAATTCAGCTTCGCCTTGAAGGTGGAGCCATCGACCCGTTTGCACTCCACCATCAGCTCAGTGTCTTCTTCATCCAGAGTGCGGAGCAGTGACTTGAATCTTGGCTGCTCTTTTTCAGAGATTTCATCAAGGATGGTCAGACCCTCCAGCTCATCCATGTCCATATAGCCAAACATGTCGAGATAGGCCTGATTGGCATGCATGTGCATGCCTTCGTGTATGTAGGCGATAGCATCACGGGAGCTTGCTATCAGGGAGGTGCTGCGGATCTCCGCCTCTTTCAGTTTTGATTTGACCTGCTCTAGCTGCTTACGTATCTGCAGGTCATTAAATTCACGCCTGACGACAAGCTGCAGATGTGTCCTATCCCCCTCAGCGACCAGGTCTCTGGCCCCTTTCTGCATCGCCTCTAGGAGTAACTCGGGAGCCTGATCGTTGCTGATGATGACAAGCGGGGTTTCCGGGCTGGTTTCGAGACAGAGCTCCAGCCTCTCCTGAAATTCATCAGTAGAGCTACCGGTGGAGAGTAGAATCATATCCTGCGGTTTGTTGATCAATGCCTCTTCAATCTCTTCCTGGGTGGAGGCAAATTCCGGGTGAACCGCAAGAGATGCATTCCGCAGTGTACTGACATCGGCTTCAGCGCTGTTGCGTGAGCTGTTGATTATCAACAGTTCAAGGGCATCATCTGTATTCTTACTATTCATATGACAAATATTTTATCCATAGCCAGGGGTTCAGTTCAGTAGGTCAATTACTAGGAGCCTGTCCGAGAATAGGACACCTACTGTGGAAACGCCATTTTTGTCCTTTTTTCCGCTCATTTTCGTTGAATAAGAGTAACTATTCACCTCAAATGAGCGAAAAAAATGACTCAAAATGAGCATCCCTCGCTACCGCCCCTATTCTCGGACAGGCTCCTAGGATTTTTCTATATCATCGACCAGATATTATCAAAATCCTCTTTTTCTCCGTCGTCCCGCTCTGCCTCTTTTTCGCTCTGGTCATGCAGGCAGATAAACTGGAACTGTGAAAAGGCGCCGGTTGACTCCAGCAGGCGGGTAAGACGAACCATCTGGTGCCCCACACTGTCATCAATCCAGAGCGTGTTACCAACCTTGAACGGAAGTGTGGGAATTACCAGGGTTGCCGGCTGTCCGGCGGCTTTCAACTCCGGTAGCAACAGGCCCCCTTGTTGTATTTTGTTGTAGTCACTCTTTCCTGCGGGTCGTACCTGTATGGCCAGTGAGTTTGGAGCGATTACCTGCACGCCTATCTGTAAATGCTGTTTCGGGCCGTTTTTCATCCACCGGGTGATGCCTATGGCAAACTGGTTTTGGCCACTGGCCGACTGAACGCCAAGGATCTCGCCCACTTTTATCTGTGGCGCACCTGCACCATGCCAGTTTATGCAGTAACCGCCAGCGCTTTCATTGATTGTTTTACAGGGGAACGTGTCATGTTCATGAAATGAATCAGCTATCACCCAACTGGGCGCCATATTGCCCGGGCCAAGACCTCGGCCGCCAACCGTGCCTGAAATAACCGTCTCCTCACCAATAGCCCCATTACTGGCCCAGTCGGGCATAGTGTTTTCCTGCTCTATGCGGCCGCTACCGAGGGATTCTTTAATAGTTTCGCCTTTTTCCAGTTCAAGAGAGGAGGCGTCGAAATTAAGTGAGCCTGGATCGGTAGTATAGATGATGCTGCTCTGCTCTGTATCCGCATCCGGCCATGTACCGGATGAATAGCTTAGATCCACATCCAGCGGCTTGTTGTTTTCGGTGATCAGCGCATAGATTGTATTCAGCCCCACCGCTATCTTTAAATCGAAGTTAATGCGGGTCCTTACAAAATCACGTTTCGGGGTTGCAGTGAGTGTTTGTATCAACTGGCGTAAGAGATACTTTGAACTCTGACCCTCTGTTATTCTGGTGTCCCGGCTACTCACTTCTGGAGGCAGTTCGTCAAAGGCCTCTCTTAATCTCCTGACCAACCCCTGCAGATTAAGCAGCCGACAGTTGTTACTGATTTTGTCCCGGTAGAGAGTGATGTGTGCCGGTGGTGAGCTTGAGTTGAGGTCGCTGATAAATCGCCCCGGGCTATCACTGCTTCCGACAGCGGAGTCGAGGGATATGAGCGCCGACCACTCCGGCAGTCTATTGAAAACATGCTCGATCTCTCTCTGCCTCAGGTTGTAGGGCGCGCAGGCGGAGAAGAGCAGGATCTGCATATAGATATCACAGATGCTGCTGTGTATCCTGTCGCTTCCCTCTTTGACCGGCAGGTCATGAATTCCGTTGCGTTCCGCATAGGCGTAGAGCTTATGGAGCTCTTCCCATGTATATTTCGGGGCGGCATCGTAGATGATGGCGGAGTGGTAGAGTGTCAGGGAGAGATAACGAATAGCGCGGTGAATTGAGATGATCAGCAGTTTTTTGTCAAACTTCCCCGCTCTCCCTGAGATCATGTTCTCTATAAAAATCTTGTAGGCGATAGCCAGCTCTGAGTAGAGTTCTCTGTTGAGGACAGCAATTTTTTTGTGTTTTGCCGAGAGCGGGAAAGAGACGTCGAAGTAGTATTTTCTGAGGTTGTTCGAGATGTAGCTGACCGGCTTGCGGAAGAGTTCTGTCACCTTGATGCGCAACTGACTCGATGTCTCCAGCCGGTTGTACTCCACCAGGGTTTTGAATACCTGTCGGGATGTTTCACCCACATTGGCCATTGGCAGGTGCTTCACCCATTCCTCCACCTCCTTGGGCCTTGCCAAAAAGGTATCAACCGGAGCGGAGCTCTGTTCCGGGATGTGCAGTGCCAGTGTGTTCTGAATCTCCATCGTCAGGACGCTTCGTAATTCTGTGGATTCCAGGGCAGGTGTGTGTGGGCGCCGACCATAACTCTCACTAATGATAAGCAGGAATTAATCCTACTATAGCGGACGCCTGATTGTAAGCTGAATCACTTGAATATCCGGCCTATTCAACATCTTCCCGGCTGCCTATTTTCTCCTTAGTTCAGCAGTGGCGAGAGGTGACCGGGGATTTTGACTTTTCGCCTGATGTCTCGCGCACCAGCCTGGGGAGGAGGTAGCCTGGCAGCCGTTGTCGTAAGGTGTCATGCAGTTTTACGGCACGGGAAATCTCCACCTCAAAATGGGCGGCTCCTTCAACACGGTCAAGCAGGTGCAGGTAGTAAGGGAGCACACCACACTCAAACAGCTTTTCACTCAACCCGGCCAACAGCTCGCTGTTGTCATTGATGCCGCGCAGCAATACCGACTGGTTGAGCAGAGTAACGCCCCGGGTTTTCAGTTGAGCGGCTCCCCGGGAAAATTCGTCACTGATTTCAGCGCTGTGATTGATATGCACTACCAGAGTCGAGTGAAGGCGGCTGCCACTCAACAGGTGGATCAACTCCGGGGTGAGGCGCTGTGGCACAATCACGGGGAGGCGGCTGTGTATCCGTAGTCGCCGCAGATGGGGTACCTTCTCAAGTAGTTTGATCAGTTCGGCGAGACGGTGGTCGGAGAGGATAAGTGGATCACCGCCACTGAGAATCACTTCGCTGATTTCATGATTATTTTGCAGATACCCCAAGGCGTATCGCCACTGGTGGTGGTCGGCGTGAGAGTTGTTGTAGGGATAGTGGCGACGAAAGCAGTAGCGGCAGTTGATACCGCAGGCTCCGCCGACAAGCAGCAGTATGCGGCCATGGTATTTATGCAGAACACCGGGAACCACTTCGGTGAACTGATCCCCCACCGGATCGCGGTTGAACCCCGGCTGTGGGGTGAGTTCATCTTCGATCGGCAGGATCTGTCGCAAAATGGGATCCTGCGGGTTGCCCTTCTCTATTTGTGCGGCAAACCCCCTGGGTACCTTGAGACCGAAACCAGCGGCTGCCATCGGTAATTGTCGCCGATCCAGTTCCAGGTAGTCGAACAGCTCATCGGTCTCTGTAAAAGCGTCCCTCAGCACATTTTGCCATTCAGGAGTCTGCCATGGGGAGGCGGTTCGATGTATCATAGCGGGTTCCAGTCGGTTGTTTGGTGAGGAAGAGATGGCAAGTTACAGCACAAGTGAGTTCAAGGGTGGTCTGAAGTTCATGTTAGACGGTGATCCTTGCTCCATTATCGAGAATGAGTTCGTAAAACCGGGCAAGGGTCAGGCGTTCAACCGGGTTAGAATCCGCAATCTTAAAACCGGGCGTGTTGTAGAGCGCACCTTTAAGTCCGGTGAATCCGTTGAAGCGGCTGATGTCATGGAGGTTGATCTTCAATATCTCTATACCGACGGTGAGTTCTGGTACTTCATGGATGCCGACACCTTTGAGCAGCACTCCGCTGACGCCAGGGCAGTGGGTGACAACGTCAAGTGGCTCAAGGATCAGGATATGTGCACGGTGACACTCTGGAACGGCTCCCCTATTATCGTTGAGCCACCCAACTTCGTCACCCTCTCGATCACCGAAACGGATCCCGGCCTCAAGGGGGATACCTCAGGCGGTGGCGGCAAACCTGCTACCCTTCAGACCGGTGCCGTGGTTCGCGTACCCCTCTTTGTCCAGATTGGTGAGATGATCAAGGTTGATACTCGCACCGGTGACTATGTCTCCCGGGCTAAATAGGGGTAAGACTACGTCATCTGAATCCTGGCGTCCCACCGCCACTCCCGATACCCTCCGGGCGCGTGGGCGACTGCTCTCCGTCATTCGGGAGTTCTTCCGCCAGCTCGATGTGATGGAAGTCGATACACCGGCCTGCTCCCGCTCCGCCGGTACCGATCCGGCGTTGGAGAGCTTCACCATCCGTTACAACGGCCCCGGCGCGGTTTCAGGGCAGGCACTCTACCTCCATACTTCCCCTGAGTTTCCCATGAAGCGGCTCCTCGCCGCCGGTTCCGGCCCCATCTATCAGATCTGCAAAGTGTTCAGAGATGGCGAAGCGGGCCGTTACCACAATCCTGAATTCACTCTGCTGGAGTGGTACCGCCCGGGATTTGATCACCATCGGCTGATGGATGAGGTGGAGATGTTGATCATGGAAGTGCTGCCGGCGTCCCTGCCGGTGAAGCGGGTCAGCTACGCCGATCTGTTCAGAGAGCATCTGGCGATTGATCCTCACAGCTGTACCCTGGAGCAGTTGCGCAACTGTGCCCGGCAGTTGCCGGGTGTGGCTTCACTTGATCTGCCGGATATCGATGCTTGGCTTAATCTGCTGCTGACCCATCTGATTGAGCCAAATCTGGGGGAGGGGCTCTGTTTTGTCTACAACTACCCGGCAAGCCAGGCTTCATTGGCGAGACTGGCTGAAGGCAATCCCACAGTGGCAGAGCGTTTTGAGCTCTATCTCGGTGGTGTCGAGATCGCCAACGGCTTCCATGAATTGACCGATGCCGCCGAGCAGCGGCATCGTTTTCAGCAGGAGCAGGAGAAGAGACGGCAACTGGGGCTCCCTATCGTTCCAATGGATGAAGCGTTGCTTCAGGCGCTGGAAGCGGGACTTCCCGACTGTGCAGGTGTTGCCTTGGGAGTAGACCGCCTGCTGATGCAGGTAATCGGTGCCG
>JBEVXT010000834.1:0-5932 GCA_040505955.1 Sedimenticola sp.
CCACCAGCTAAAGGGGACCACCAGCTAAAGGGGACGGATCTATTTAGCCACAATCGATAGTGGAGTGGGGGTCAGTTCTAAAGCGATCGATGGGGTCAGACTCGATTGATAATGAATAATCGAGGTATTTTTTTAAAAGTAGAATAGATTTTTCTCAACCAAGCCCCGCTGACGCGGGGCTTTTGTGTTATTGATCCACCGGCGTTACCACTAAACATCCCTGCATTACTCTGACCCGCACCGGCGTTTTAACATCGAACCCGGCAGCGGCCAGCCACAGCCCCTTCAACTGTAACCAAGGCACCGGAACAGAGCGCTTGGATGTGCTGGGCGGATCATCTTTAAGGGGTGGATACTCATAACACAGCTTGCCCACTGTGAGTTGTCGTTCACAAGGGATTTTTACCGGGCGCTCTTTGCCCGTAGAATGGTCATTAGCCATAACTCAACTCCTCAATAGTTGGGTTGCGGTTAGCTGCCCTGGGGTGTTGGCGCACCCTGGGCCAGCGCTTCTTCAAACTGGTTACTTCACAGCTTCGATTAACTTGATATCTTGTCGAAGCATCTCATTGACGAGCTGGGCGACTTCTACGCCCTTTGATCTAGCCCGTTCCTGTAAATAGCACTGAACCTCATCATCTAAATAAACCGGCAGGTTCAGCTTGGCGTTCTTACGGAAAAACTTACCGCGCTCGCCTTTGGAAAAGTCATATTCTTGTTTCATGTGTCTGCCTCATACTGGCGCTGTTCATGTTTAGTCGCAGCCCGGGCGGAGATGATTCGTACATTGGCCGCGTTGGCGCTGATCTCCAGGTAAGTATGGACGATCAGCAATAGCTTGCTGTTCTCCGTCTGTCCCAGGGTGACCCAACGTTCTTCCGTTTCGCTGTGTTCCTCGTCCGGAATGGAAATAATCAAAGGATCACGAAATATCGTGGCTGCCAGGTCAAAGCTGACACCGTGCTTGCGCTGATTGCTGGCAGCCTTGGCGGCATCCCATTCAAAATGAAACTCAAAGCTCTCCGCCATGCGGTTTATCCTGCGGCCGAGAAACGGTTGGCATCATGCTTGAGAATCAGGCTTTCCAGCAGTGCTTTGGCGATCTTCTTCTCTTCAGCTGTAAACCGGGTGACGGCCTCGAACTGTAAGCGCAAGTCATCATCCGGCCCGCGTTCACCCTCATCAAAAATCAGCACATCTGCGCTTACAGATAAGGCAATAGCGAGTTTCCGGATAACATCCAGTGTTGGCTGGGTCTCACCTTGCTCATAACGCCTAATCTGAGATAGGTGGACATTGACCCTATCCGCTAAAGCCTGTTGTGTCAGCTTACGTTCTTTTCTTAAAGCAGTCAGTCGTTCAGGAAAGCCCATCGCAAGTAGTCCGGTAATGTGCAATGGCATGACTATAAACCCTCGTATCGAATATAGGTGTTGAAATATATCAGATATGCGTATATAAATACACCACTTATGATTATTGACAGGATTTCAACCCATGGCCCGCATCCCCGATGATCAGATCGACCACCTGAAGCAGGAAGTCTCCCTCCAACGCCTGGTCGAAAGCCAGGGCGTGAAAATTAAGCGCCATGGAGCGGATCTGATCGGGCTCTGTCCCTTTCATGACGACAAAGAACCTTCGCTGGTGATCACCCCAAAACAAAACCTCTGGCACTGCCTGGGAGCCTGTCAGTGTGGTGGTTCGGTGATCGATTGGGTAATGAAAGCCGAGGGCGTGAGCTTCCGTCATGCCGTTGAATTACTGTTGGCCGATTACAGCCCTTCTTTAGTTGCTAACACCGGCCCGGTAAAACAGGCGACCGTCAGAAAGTTGCCCACCGCCCTGGAGCACAGCGCAGAGGATGCCAAGCTGCTGCGCCAGGTGATGGACTACTACCACGAGACCCTGAAGCAATCACCGGTGGCCTTGGCCTATCTGGAGAAACGCGGTCTTGCCCACGCCGAGGCCATCGATCACTTCAAGCTGGGCTTTGCCAATCGTAGCCTTGGCTATCGGTTACCGGCCAAGAACCGCAAAGAAGGCGCGGCCATCCGTGGCCAGCTCCAGCGTATCGGCCTGTTGCGCAGCAGTGGTCACGAACACTTCAACGGCTCAATCGTAATGCCCGTAATCGATGAAGCGGGAAACATTGCTGAAGTCTATGGCCGCAAGATCAACGACAACCTGAGAAAAGGCACCCCGAAACACCTCTACCTTCCCGGCCCTCATGCCGGGGTGTGGAACGTTGAAGCCCTGAAAGCCAGTCCCGAGATTATCCTGTGTGAATCCCTCATCGACGCCTTGACCTTCTGGTGTGCCGGTTACCGCAACGTCACCGCCGCCTACGGAACAGAGGGTTTTACTGCTGATCATTTAGCCGCCTTCAGGCAACATCCGATAGAGCGGGTACTGATCGCCTATGACCGGGACGAGGCTGGTAACCAAGCCGCTGACAAGCTGGCCAAGCAACTGATAGCCGAGGGTATTGATGTTTACCGTATCCAGTTCCCCAAGGGGATGGATGCCAATGAATACGCTCTGCAAGTGCAACCGGCCAGCAAAAGTCTGGGCATAGTGATCCGTTCGGCGGTGTGGTTGGGCACGGGGAAAGCGCCAGCAAGAGAATGCTCAAATCCTGCACCCGCTTCAAACCTACCCGAAGAGACGCCTTCACCGGTGCCGACACAGGAAGAAGCACCGGTCATCGTGGAAACCGCCACACCAGAGCCTAAATCCCCGCTTTCTTTAGCAGCTAAAGAAAAAACTACGGAACCGCTGTCTGCCGCCGCAGTGCCGCCAACACCCAAGAGCGACATCCCCGCTGAGATCAAAGAGAGGGAAATCCTCATCCCCCTGGGTAACCGCCGCTACCGCATCCGTGGCCTGGACAAGAACCACGGCTATGAACAGATGAAGATCAATCTGCTATTAAGTGGCCCTGCCTTCGAAGGTGGAGAAGCGGTGCATGTGGATACCTTCGACCTCTACCAGTCCCGGCCCCGTGGTCTCTTCATCAAGCAGGCCGCTTCTGAACTTGGCGTAAAGGAAGAAGTGATCAAGCACGACCTGGGCCGTGTGCTGCTGAAACTTGAGTCCCTGCAGGAGGAGCGCCTGCAGGCAGCACAAGAGCCGCAAGAGAAAACCATCGTGCTGAACGATGAAGAGACGGCGGCAGCACTGGCGCTGCTGCGCTCTCCCGACCTGCTATCTCATATTCTGGAAGACTTCGAACAGTGCGGTGTAGTAGGCGAAGCCACCAACGTCCTCACTGGCTATCTTGCTTGTGTCAGTCGCAAGCTGGACAAACCTCTGGCGGTGTTGATCCAGTCCACCAGCGCCGCTGGCAAATCGGCCTTGATGGATGCGGTACTGGATCTGATGCCGGAAGAGGAGCGTATCCAATACAGCGCCATGACAGGGCAATCTCTGTTTTACCTGGGCGAGTCCGATCTGAAACACAAGATCCTCGCCATTGCTGAGGAAGAAGGGGTATCGGAAGCCGCATATGCCCTCAAGCTGTTGCAGAGCCAAGGCGAGTTGACCATTGCATCGACGGGTAAAGATCCCGACTCCGGAAAGCTGGTCACCCAGGAGTACCGGGTCGAAGGCCCGGTGATGATCTTCCTTACTACTACCGCCATCGAGCTGGACGAAGAGCTGTTGAACCGCTGCCTGGTGCTCACCGTGAATGAGTCCAGGGAGCAGACTCAAGCGATCCAGGATCGCCAGCGCTTCGAAGAGACCCTGGAGGGGTTGTTGGCCTCACAGACCCGGAGCGACATCCTCAAGCGTCACCGAGACGCCCAGCGCTTGTTGAAACCGTTGCAGGTGGTCAACCCCTATGCCGACCGCCTGACCTTCCTGAGTGACAAGACCCGCACCCGCCGAGACCACAAGAAGTACCTCACCCTGATCCGCTCTATCACCCTGCTGCACCAATACCAGCGCGAGACCAAACGCGTCCAGCACCAGGGAAAAACCGTCGAGTATATCGAGGTGAGCCTGGATGACATTGAGACGGCTAATCATCTGGCCCATGAAGTGTTGGGCCGGACGCTGGACGAGCTGCCGCCCCAGACCCGCAGTCTGCTGGATCTGATCCATGGCATGGTGATTAACCGATGCAAGGCACTGGAGATGAAACACGGTGACTTCCGCTTTAGCCGCCGAGATATACGTGAGCATACCGGTTGGGGCAATACACAGATCCGCATCCACATGGATCGGCTCAGTGATCTGGAATATCTGATCAGCCACCGGGGAGGTCGAGGGCAAACCTTCGTTTATGAGCTGCTGTATGACAACGAGAGCCGGGATGAAGGCGGGCACCTGAACGGACTGATCGATGTGATGAGCCTGAAAAACGCAGCTACGACAGAAACAACGCGGGGTAAATCGGTAGGGTTGGCGGGGTCAAAACGGCCCCAAAACGGGGCTAAAACGGGGAGTTCACGGCAGGGTAAAAACACCCACAAACCCAGCAACAGCAAGGCCCGGAAAGAGATCGACGATGATCAGCCTAAAAACGCGCCTATACGGATCAAAAGTAACGGTGGATCGCACGACGGACAGGAAGTCCTAGTGTCGCAAGCGCAAGGATGCGCAGGAGCGACCCGTAGCGCTACCCCGGCCATGGTCGCCAAAGGTAGCGACTGATGGCCATCGGTATGCAATCCTATGTGGTGCGGTTCCTGGAGTGGAGTGCCGCCATGGGACTAAGCGATCAGACGGTGATCAGCCGAAAGCGATCCCTGAACCGCTTCAGCCTCTGGTGCGATGAACGGGATCTCCACCGGCCCCAGGACATCACCAAGCCGATCCTGGAGCGCTACCGAAGACACCTGTTCCACTATCGCAAAGCCAACGGCGACCCCTTGAGCTTCGCCACCCAGCAACAGCGCCTCATCCCCATCAAAGCCTTCTTCAAGTGGCTGAGCAAAGAGAACCACATCCTCTACAACCCGGCCAGTGAGCTGGAGCTACCCAAAGTCCATAAACGCTTGCCCAAGGCAATACTCAGCGCCGACGAGGTGGAGCGCATCCTCAACCAAACTCTGTTGCATGGCGACCTTGGCATCCGTGATAGAGCCATCATCGAAACTATCTACTCCTCGGGTATCCGCCGAATGGAGCTGGTCAACCTGACTCTCTACGACGTGGATCTAAAAAACGGCACCCTGATGGTCAGAGAGGGCAAAGGCAAGAGAGACCGCATGGTGCCGTTGGGACAAAGGGCCTGCACCTGGATCGAGCGCTACCGTGACGAGATCCGCCCCGGCCTGGTGATCGAGCCGGACAGTGGCACCCTGTTCCTGCATGAGACGGGAGAGCCGCTAAAGAAGAACCGGCTTACCGATCTGGTAAAAAAACATATCGGTGCTGCTGGCATCGACAAGCCCGGTGCCTGTCACCTGTTCCGCCACAGCATGGCCACCCTGATGTTGGACAACGGTGCGGACATCCGCCACATCCAGGTGATCCTCGGACACAGCCAGTTATCCACGACGGAGATCTACACCCAGGTATCGATCCGGAAACTAAAAGAGATCCATGCGCTGACCCATCCGGCGGATAGGGCAAAGTCATCGGATGGCATGGAGTAACCGGACAGTGCGGAGGCGACCAGACACTGTGCTCCTCGGGCCGCCCGTCACGTCGCTTGCATCACTCCGCAACAACCGCGCCGCCATCCCTGGCGCAAGTCACGGTTATTGCAAAGTGGGGCAAGCGCCGCGCTGGGACGGCCATCCATGGCCGACTTCGTTAAGCATCGGTGGCTTCGTTCAACACGCTCGGCGTCCCTGCCTCGCGGTGGACAGCTTCAGCTACGCTCAAGCGGGAAGCTGTTTTACGCCAGGCAACAGAAAGCCCCGGTCAGGGTCATCAGTGAAATGAAAGGTTATCGTGCGGGGCTTACTGCTGTCTGGCT
>JBEVXT010000835.1:0-6325 GCA_040505955.1 Sedimenticola sp.
GTGTATCTTGAGCTTCTTTTAATTCCTGCTTTAGCGCCTCAACTTGGTAGAATAGTTGATGTTCAGCTAGATCTAGAGATAGATCCGGCTCAGGTTCCTGGTGGGACGAAGAGACCTCGGCCTTTTCTTTTATTGCCGCTTTTAAAATTAGATCATGGGGTGAAATACGGCTACTCAAGACGACTCTACAATTCCTTTGTAATGTTCAGCTATCAATGCTTCTGGGATAACCCCAAATTCACTACTCTCCCAAGTGAGGCTCCATGGAGTGTTTGGCTTGTGAGTGAGAGTAGAAAGTTTGCCACCGGAAAGGTGCCCGTATCCTTCCCAAACAGCCTTAACGACTTCCATTTCTTGGCTATCTTGGGGGAGAATGTCTTCAGCCACAAGAGGCTCTGTTACAAGGCTTCTTCCATACTTTTGAAGCGGCTTATACAGCTTTGGAATAACTGGCCCCCACTGCCACGCGTGGGTGTTATGGTAGTAGAGAGGATGATCAAGGATGGCCAAAGCATAGCCCTGAGAAAGGAATACCAGCTTCTGCAATTGCATATTAGTCAAAGACTTACCTTCGTTTTTGGCAAGCTCTATAAACTCATTAGCAATGGCGTGGGCGGATACAGTCATAATTTGATTCTACCACATGCTGTGAAATTTGCTCGCCCGAAAAGAATTCTTCAAAACTATCCATGAACTGGCTCAAAAGACCGGGAAGAGGGATCCGGGGTCGGAGTCGATTGCACCCACCTGTTGTGAAATATACAACAGCTCAGGCGCAATCGACTCCGACCCCTACCGCTACTACTCCACCTTCACCCCATACACTTTCTGAAAACCGCGTGGCAGACAAACAACAGGACACCCACCGCTTAAACCGGTCAATTGATGGGTGTCCTCGTTTCATTTAACCCACTAGGCGGAAACGATGTTTTTCCTATTTTTCCTAAAAGACAAGCGATTGGTTTATTATTTCTTTCCGTAATCAATGAGATTGCGTTATCTTTTTCAATGAAATCAGATGCAATATTGTATGTTGGGGCATCGATAGTATCAGGCATTCCATCAATATAAATATCAGATGCAATTGATTTTATAACTTTGGATGTCTCTATAAAACACTGAGCTATAAATTGATGATCTTTTTTAGTCGCAAGTCTCATTTTTTTTATGTTTAACGCCGTAAATCACCGGCAGTTTAAAGCAGAGCGACGAGGAGCGGCGCTTTAAACTGTCCGAGTGCATTTGCATTATTATGTGTTTTATTCATTGATTACACAAAAACCGTTACCAAAGGGGTCTGCGCAATATGCAATAGAACCCCAATCACCACTTTCGCCACCTTCATGTTGACCGCCCAATTGAAGTATTTTTTTAACAACATCATCTACATTCTCGATGAGAAAATCCAAATGAATTGGTGTCCAGTGACGGCTATAATCACGCTCAACCGCTTCTAATGGAATTGGTTTTGTTCCAGCCTCTTTTTCTTGTAAATATATATCGCAATTTTCAGTTGAAATTACCGACATATCTTCACCTTGATCTCTCAGCTTTTTACATCCGAGTGCTTCAATATAAAAGGTCTCAGCTTGTTTCAAGTTTGAGACATCAATGCTTACAGAAATTTTTATCATATTGCTTCCTTATTTGATTAGTGTTGTTGACACATAACGTCGCCCATCAGCAAAAAAAGAGAGGACACCCATCATCTTTTCAGGGTCAAGTAATGAGTGTCCTGTCTTTGGCACACTGTTTTCCGGGGTCGGAGTCGATTGCACCCACCGGTTGTGAAATGTACAACAGTTCAGGCGCAATCGACTCCGACCCCAATGTCATTAACTTAAGCTTAATACCATGGTCATCCCTGCATAGGTTGGAACCCAGTGGTCGAACTTCCCTCTTTCCCGTCATACCCGCGCAGGCGGGTATCCAGCGCTACGGAGCGCTGTCCCCCTGGATTCCCGCCTACGCGGGAATGACGAGCCTAAAGTTTACGGGAATCTTCCACCTAAGTTAATGGCATTGACTCCGACCCCTGCCGTACTACTCCACCTTCACCCCATCCACTTTCTGGAAACCGCGTGGCAGTTTGTTGCCGCGACGCCCCCGTTCACCCTGATAGTGATCCAGGTCTGATGCTTTAAGAGTGATATGCCGCTTGCCCGAGAAGGCGGTCAATCGGCCACCCTGAGGAACGCTTGTGATCGCCACGACAAACTCCTCACGGTTCTCCACCCGCTTGCCGGGAATACCGATAATCTTGTTGCCCTTGCCACGGGAGAGTGCGGGCAGCTCGGCGATGGGGAAGGTGAGCATCCGCCCTTCATTGGTGATCACCAATACCCGATCACTCTCTATGCTGTTGACCGGTACCGGTGGCAGCACCTTTGCCCCCCTGGGCAGGGTCAGCAACGCCTTACCCGCCTTATTCTTGGCAAACAGCTCCTTGAGCTTGACTAGAAAACCGTAGCCGGCATCGGATGCCACCAGGTACCACTGCTCCGGATCACCTCCCAGCACCCGGGTGAAGCGGGCACCGTTGGGCGGGGAGAGCCGCCCGGTCAGCGGCTCACCCTGACTACGCGCCGATGGCAGTGTATGAGCCTGGAGAGAGTAACTGCGGCCGCTGCTGTCAATAAAAGCGACCAGCTGATTACTACGCAGGTGGGCTGAATCGAGGTAGTTGTCACCCGCTTTATAGTTGAGGGTGGTTGGGTCGATCTCATGCCCTTTAGCGGCCCGCACCCAACCCTTTTCGGAGAGCACTACAGTCACCGGTTCACTTGGAGCCAGCTCTGTCTCATCCAGCGCCTCGGCCGCCTCACGCTCAATAATGGGGGAGCGGCGGTCATCTCCATACTTCTCAGCATCGGCCTCAATCTCCTTGCGAATCAGGGTCTTCATCCGCTGTTTGGAGCCCAGCAGCTTCTCCAGAGAGTCCCGCTCGTCAGCCAGGGCCTCCTGCTCCGCCCTGATCTTCATCTCCTCCAGCCGCGCCAGCTGCCGTAATTTGGTGTCGAGAATGTAGTCAGCCTGCTGTTCGGTAAGGGCAAAGCGGCGAATCAGTTCCGCTTTCGGATCATCCTCAGTGCGAACGATCCGAATCACTTCATCGAGATTGAGAAAAGCGATGAGCAGGCCGTCGAGCAGGTGGAGCCGCTCATTGACCTTAGCGAGACGGTGGTCGAGGCGGCGACGTACCGTCTCGAAGCGGAACTCAAGCCACTCCTTGAGCATGTCACGCAGGTTCTTCACCTGAGGCCGGCCATTGAGGCCGATGACATTCATATTGACCCGATAGCTGCGCTCCAGATCAGTGGTGGCAAAGAGATGCAACATCAATCGCTTCACATCCACCCGGTTGGAGCGGGGCACAATCACAAGACGGGTGGGATTTTCATGATCCGACTCATCCCTCAGATCCTCCACCATTGGGAGCTTCTTCGCCTGCATCTGTTGGGCGATCTGTTCCAGAATCTTGGCACCAGATGCCTGATGCGGAAGCGCCGTGATCACCACATCACCCTGCTCCCGCCCATAACAGGCGCGCATCCGAACGCTGCCGGTTCCGCTGCGGTAGATCTTCTCCAGATCTTTGCGTGGGGTGACGATCTCCGCTTCTGTGGGGTAGTCGGGCCCTGTGACATGCTCACACAGCTCCTCAAGAGTGGCTGAAGGGCTCTCAAGCAGGCGAATACAGGCGCTCGCCACTTCACGCAGATTGTGGGGCGGTACATCGGTAGCCATGCCGACCGCAATACCGGTGGTGCCGTTGAGCAACAGATTTGGCAGCCGGGCCGGCAGCACCCTGGGTTCATTCAGTGTGCCGTCAAAGTTGGGAGTCCAGTCAACAGTGCCCTGCCCCAGCTCCTGCAGCAACGAGTGAGCATAAGGGCGAAGGCGCGCCTCGGTGTAGCGCATGGCGGCAAAGGATTTGGGATCGTCGGGTGCGCCCCAGTTGCCCTGCCCGTCCACCAGCGGATAGCGGTAGGAGAAGGGCTGGGCCATCAGCACCATCGCCTCGTAGCAGGCGGAGTCACCGTGAGGGTGAAATTTACCCAGCACATCACCGACGGTACGAGCCGATTTTTTATGCTTGGAGGCGGCGCTAAGCCCCAGCTCCGACATGGCGTAGATAATACGCCGCTGTACCGGCTTGAGTCCGTCACCAATATGGGGCAGGGCCCGGTCGAGGATGACGTACATGGAGTAATCCAGATACGCCTTCTCGGTAAAGGTTTTAAGGGGCATCTGTTCGATGCCTTCGAGGCTTACATCAAATAGGTCGGCCATAGATACAAAAAATCCACCCTTGAAGAGATATTCGAGGGTGGATCATACGAAAAGCGACTCTGATTGTCACAGAGGATCAGCGATCGTCATCCTCATCGTCACTTTTCGGCTTTTTATGGGCGATGCCCTTGTGACAGTCGATGCAGGTCTCCTTGCTGTTCTTTTCAATCGCTTCCTGCATCTTCTCGGCTGAACGGCGACTCTGCTTATGGAAATCCATATACTCATAGGAGTGGCAGTTGCGGCACTCCCGCGAGTCCGATGCACGCATGGTGCGCCAAACATTTTCCGCCAGTTCAAGGCGTTTCGCTTCAAACTTTTCCGGGGTGTCGATGGTTCCCATCATCTTGTGGAACAGTTCGTTGGTGGCCTGGATCTTACGCATCATTTTCGGCAACCACTCTTTCGGCACATGGCAATCTGAACAGGTGGCACGAACCCCGGCGGCATTCTTGTAGTGAGCGCTCTCTTTATACTCCTGATAGACCGTTTGCTCCATCTCATGGCAGCCGATACAGAACTCCAGGCTGTTGGTCTGTTCAACCGCAGTATGAAAACCACCCCAAACCAATATACCGAAGAGGGAGCCGACGGCAAAAAAGTAGACACGGGGTTTACTAATCATCTCCAACATATACATATTCTCCAGAGAAAAACGCCCCTGAAAGGAGGGGCGTTTTTCTCCCTGCGGATTAACCTACTCACCGATCTGCTGTGAGATCGGCACCCTGCATCTCCCTACTCCTCGGGAAGGGTCTGCAGGTGGGCCAGAATATCTACCGAGACCTGGAGGTCAAAGGCGCGCATGGCGGGCATCTTTTCAGCGGGCTGGCCGTTGAGAATCTTCTGGATAATCTCCCACGGGTTTTTATTGGCGAGCATGCCCAGTGCAGGCATATCTTTCGGCATTTTGCCCGATTTGTCGTGGCAGCCGGCGCAGACTGTATTGTAGTAGCGCTCACCCTTGGCCTTATCACCTTTGATGGCTTTCGATTTACGATCGATGATGGTATCCATATCGAATTGCGCCTTGGTGACGAAGTTGGCCAGGTCGGTGAAATCCCCGGCACTCATCTTTCCGGCATAGCCGTGAGTCTTATCCTTCATAACGGCGATGACCTTGGCGTTTGAACCACCCGCCATGGCAGTCAACCCCTTGATCCCTGTTTTGTAGGAGCCGGAGGCGTATGCACCATCCTTTCCCAACAGATCCCAGCCATGGCAGGACTTGCAGCGGTGGGTGGCATTACCTTTTTTCTTGGTGTTGGAGGCAGGCCAGGCCGAATGGGTATCCGCAGGCTTCTCAGCACCGATTTCTTTGAACCACTTGTCATATAACTTGCCGCCGCGGGCAATGGAAGAGACCTCCTCCCCAGCCAGCGTAAATTGCGAAAAACCCACCATCGATAGCGCTGCAATCAGCCCCACTACTGTTCTCATTTTCATCCACTCTCACCTCATCGGTTATTAATTTGGCACATCTGCTGACTGTGCCCGTTCGACCTTACGCACAGGTGGTATTAACCAGATAACCCGGCTCCGGCCCCGGGGAAGCCCACTGACACATGGGTGTCACTCTCCCCCGAAAACCGGTTGGATCATCCCACCGGCGTCAGTCTTTACTTATAGCAGCATAAGAGCATTTAATGGTGTCTTTTTATCAGAAATGTGACTTATGTCAATGATAGAGGGTATCTTTACTATCCAGACCATAGCGGATATTCCGTAATATCTGCTCCCTGTCCATGGTCTCCAGTTTCGCGCTACAGAGATAATTCCTTGCCAGATCAGTGCGATAGCGCGTGTAGCCGGTTTCAGCAATCATTTTCCATCGGGGATTAGGATGGGGCCGCAGCTTACCCCTACCGTTGCCAAGGGCGTAGACCTTGTACTCCCGTGCGTTGCAGCGCATCCCTTCGAACGCAACATTTTCACCACCTTTGCTGGAACGGATAACCAGGGTATAGCGCACCACGCCGTCAATCGGGTTGTAGCTTAGCGAGCGTGAGTCAATATAGTAACGAAACGGGGA
>JBEVXT010000835.1:6425-8693 GCA_040505955.1 Sedimenticola sp.
CACCCGCTATACTTCCGCAAGATCCCCTTTCTCCTGCAACCAGCTTTTTCTGTCTGAGGCGCGCTTTTTCGCCAACAACATATCCATCATGCCGTTGGTGTCATCACCGGCATCCACCGTCAGCCGCACCAGACGACGGGTATCGGGGTGGATCGTGGTCTCGCGCAGTTGGGACGGATTCATCTCACCCAAGCCTTTGAAGCGCTGAACCGAGACCTTTCCTCTGATTTTCTCCGCAGCAATTCTGTCGACAACGCCCTGTTTCTCCGCATCATCCAGGGCATAGAACACCTGTTTACCGATATCGATACGATAGAGCGGCGGCATCGCCACGTAGACATGCCCCTCCAGCACCAGCTTGCGGAAATGGCGCAGGAATAGTGCGCACAACAGTGTGGCGATATGTAGGCCGTCGGAGTCGGCGTCTGCCAGAATGCAGACCTTGCCAAAACGCAGCTTGCTCAGATCATCAGTACCCGGCTCCACTCCGATCGCCACCGAGATATCGTGCACCTCCTGGGAGGCCAGCACCTCCGCTGAATGCACCTCCCAGGTATTCAGAATTTTGCCACGCAACGGCATAATCGCCTGAAACTCCCGGTCACGGGCCTGTTTCGCCGAGCCGCCTGCCGAATCACCCTCCACCAGAAAAAGCTCACTGCGCAGCGGATCGGTGGCGCTGCAGTCGGCCAGTTTACCCGGCAACGCCGGTCCCTGAGTCACTTTCTTGCGTTGTACCTTGCGCCCTGCGCGCAGACGGGACTGGGCCGAGTTAATCGCCAGTTCGGCAATCAACTCACCCCACTCAGTATGCTGGTTAAGCCACAAACTGAAGGAGTCCTTGATCACCCCGGAGACAAAGGCGGCACACTCCCTGGAGGAGAGGCGCTCTTTTGTTTGCCCGGAAAACTGCGGATCGTTCAGTTTTACCGACAGCACATAGCTGCAGCCGTTCCATACATCATCCGGTGCCAGCTTGACCCCCCTCGGCAGGAGATTACGGAACTCACAAAACTCCCGCACCGCATCGGTCAGGCCACTACGCAGTCCGTTGACATGGGTTCCCCCCAGAGAGGTCGGAATCAGGTTGACATAACTCTCGGCCACCCCCTCCCCCCCCTCAGGCAGCCACAACAGCGCCCAGTCAGCCGCTTCCGAGTTTCCCTTCATGACACCGACAAACGGCTCGTCAGGAACTCTTTCAACCCCGTCCAGGGCGTCCAGCAGGTAGTCTTTCAGCCCATCTTCATAACACCAATAGTCACGGTCACCGCTGTTCTCATCATTAAAGGTGACCTTCAACCCGGGACAGAGCACCGCCTTGGCGCGCAGTACATGCCGCAGCTGCCGCAGGGAAAATTTATTGGTATCGAAATATTTCCGGTTGGGCCAGAAACGGACTCTGGTGCCGGTATTGTTGCGACCGACCTTCCCTACCGCTTCCAGGTCGGAGACCTTGTGACCGTCGGCAAAGGCGATGTTGTACTCCATGCCTGTGCGTTTGACCCACACTTCCAGATGGCTGGATAGCGCATTTACCACTGACACGCCGACACCGTGCAGACCACCGGAGAACTTATAGTTTTTATTGGAGAATTTCCCCCCGGCATGAAGTTTGGTCAGGATCACCTCAACCCCGGGCAGCCCCTGCTGGGGATGGATATCCACCGGCATACCGCGACCGTTGTCCTGCACCTCCAGGGAGCCGTCCTTGAACAGCGTCACCTCAATGCTGTCGGCATGACCGGCAATCGCCTCATCGATGCTGTTATCGATCACCTCCTGAGCCAGATGGTTGGGCCGGGTGGTATCGGTATACATGCCCGGCCGCTTGCGTACCGGCTCCAGACCGCTCAGTACCTCGATATCCGAGGCATCGTAACTGCTGCTGCTCATTATTGAAAAATAACCACCGTGACGGAAAAACCTGATGGTGGAGTTTACACGCCCCTCCAGATCCATGCGAGAACCCGCTATTGCGTCGTTGCGGATTGACCACCACCATCCGTCTCGGTAAGGTTCACGGATACATTCACCAAAAGCGAGTTGTAGCGTGACAGCAAAGCGAAAGAAAACCCTCTCATTTGAAGAGGGACTAAGTGAACTGGAGACTCTGGTGGAAGCCCTGGAGCAGGGCGACCTCAATCTGGAGGAGTCACTGACCTCTTTCAGCCGGGGCGTGGAGCTTACCCGTGACTGTCGGCACGCCCTGAAGGAGGCCGAGCAGAAGGTACAAATACTCACCGACGGTGGCCTCAGTGCCGAGCC
>JBEVXT010000836.1:0-3501 GCA_040505955.1 Sedimenticola sp.
AACAATGCCGTGATCTCGGATCGATCGAGATAGCCGACGAGTTTGTAGTCCGTTCTTTTGCGCGGAATCGACTGAATCTGGCGAACCTGGTTGAGCATTGACGGCACCCGATACTCGACAAAACGCATAAAGGACTTGATTGCACTGAGTCGGGCATTCCTCGTTCGGGCCGAGTTACCACGCACCACTTCGAGGTGCTCGCAGAAGCCCAGCACTGTGGGAGAGTCCAACTGTTCAAGCTCGAGAGCCGATGGCGTGATCCCGTTCTGCGTTGCCGCATATTCAAACCACAGCCTCAACGCGTGGGTATAGGTCTCACAGGTATGACGGCTCGCACCGAGTTCTACCGGCAGACGTTCTCGCAGATAGGCCGCGACATGCGGAGCTAGGGCGCTCATGAGTATGCTCCTTCGAACCGGTTCTCGCAGGCAGTAGCGATATCCCGGAGCAACTCTGGGGTTTGCTCCAAATACCAGTAGGTTGATTCGACCGAGCTATGGCCAAGATAGGTGCTTAGCGCCAGCATATGCCGATCGACTTGATCGCGGTTCGCCCCACAGCGCGCCAGTGCCAACGCAGCAAAACTGTGGCGCAGATCATGGAGACGGGGTTTGCGCGCACCGGAACCAGTGATGCCAGCTTGCGCACACAGTGCCTGAAAAGTCACCAGGACGGTGTCGCGATGAAGAGGCAACCGGCGCTGCAGGGAAACAAACAGATGATCGTTGTCGGTCGTGAGTTCGCGCCGTATCGTCAGATATCGCTCAAGTACCGTCAGTGTACTGGCGTGCAGAGGCAGCCAGCGACTTTTGCGAAACTTGGTCTGGCGTATCATTACCCCACTATCGATGACATCCTCGAACCGCAACCGTAGCGCCTCACCGATCCGCATACCGGAAACGAACAGCAGTCCAAACAGCGTTCGATAGGTCAGCGGCCGGATGGAACCACGGGGCTTGAGCGTATCGGCTAACCGAAGGATTTTCTCGATCTCCTCTACACTGAATATGCGAGGTGGATGACGTTGTACCTTTGAAGGAAAGATGTCCCTGGGTATGGCGTCATGGCGCAGATCCTCAGCACGCAGATGCTCGGCAAACAGTCCGACAGTACGAAGGCGCCGGTGGCGTCTCTGAAGACTGGTACCAAGCGCTGCCCAGGTGACAGCCGTTGCGACGCGAACGTACTCGTCACCACGCGCCATGGCGAATGCGGCGTAACTTTGCAGTAGCTCCTGGGTATCAACACACTTGAATCCGGTGGCGTGACGAAGCGCCATGTAATCTTGTACCGCTGCGCTAAGCATCAGCTTTGCCCTCCGGTCTTGACGCCTGTCCTACCTATTGACGAGTTGGGGCGATCAGAATCCTCGCTTGGGCTGGATATTGGCCAGGAAGCGGCAACCTCATACAGCAAATCCCGATCGACTTTCGCATATATCCGGGTTGTCTCGATGCTTTCATGACGAAGCAGGGAGCCGATTTGGGCAAGGTTCGCTCCTTGGCGGAGCATGGCGGATGCGTCTGAATGACGTAAGAGATGCGCGCCGCGCGAAGGCGTCTCGATACCGACACGCTCGATCGCGCGACGAACGATCGACGAGACGAGAGGGGCGTTGATACGGCCAGCCGGCGCGATGCTCTTGGTGAAGACATAAACACTGTCCGTTGCTGGGCGTTCGTTCTGCAGGTAATCGATAAGCGCCTCGCCAACATCCTGTGGTAGCGGCAGCCAGATCTCACGCCGGTTCTTACCCGCAAAGCGGATGCGGCCGGCTTGCCAGTCGATGTCCGTGAGCTGAAGATCCGCAACATCGCCTGCCCGCAGGGCCAATCGCCACAGCAGCAATAGGACGCTACGATCGCGACGTGCGGTCAAGCGCATACCCTCGCAGGATGCAATCAAACGATAAACGTCTTCGCCGCTGATATACTGAGGGAATGAGGCAAGTCGCCAGTCGGCGATTACCGGCACTGCACCGAGCAAAGCGTTGTCACATTGGCCTGTTGCCCCGAGATAGCGCAAAAATCCGCGTACAGATGTCGTTGTGGCCTTTGCCGTCACAATGCCGCCACGATCGGCTTCATCGAGAACGAAACTTCGCAACAGCCTGGCGGTGTAGCGGGTAGGGTCTTCGCCGAGTCGGTCGAGCAACTTCTCGATCACCGGTTTGTAGCCCCGCAGCGTAGCCGCTCGTACCCCTCGATGCATCGTCATCCATTGCTCGAAGCCATGTAGCAGCGGGCGAACAACTGGCTTCGGTAATGCACGAACAGCCCCGATCACGAGTAGATAATCATGCAGGCGCTGAGCGCCGCGAAATGCCATCTTGATCTTGCCGCTACGATGGCGCAGTTGTCTGTTCGCTTCACGACATCGCCGATATGCTTCCAGTGCATCCTGATCGAACCTGGTGATCGGTATGTCGTGCTCGGATAGCCAACTGCCGAGCGGGGGAATCCCAAAAAGGTAGAGCTGAATCGAGGCTCGCGAATAATGGCGTCTGGCCAACCAGTCGGTATAGCCATCGAGATACGGCCAGCACGGAGTTGCCTGTAGACGTGCGAGTGTCATGGGTGAAGCGGTGTAATTATTGAGCATGTTGCCTCCGAGGTATAGATGGCACCTTTGCCACCCTTCCAAGGCACACGCTAGGTTATGCGGAGTGTAAAAACAGCAAACTCAACGCTGCGTAGAGATAAAAGAGCGCTACCGGTTCCAGCTCCGCATAACCGAGTAGTCCGCATAAGGACTGTTGTGCGGTGCACCGCATAACAGCCCCAAAGACAAGGCAAAGGCGGAAGCCGCTGTACTGCTGGTGGAACGCTGGATCCTGGCCCGTCTACGCCACCATACCTTTTTCTCTCTGGCGGAACTCAATCGAGCCATCGCCAGGCTATTGGTGGATCTGAACGAGCGTCCCTTCCAAGGGAGAAAGGAGAGCCGCAAGGATCTGTTTGAGGCCATCGACCGCCCGGTTCTTAGATCCTTGCCGCAGGATGATTATGAGTTCGCCGAATGGCGTAAGGTCAAACCCGGTATCGATTACCATGTTGAGGCCGCGAAACGCTTCTACAGTGTCCCTCACGCGCTGGTGGGTCAGGTACTGGATCTTCGCCTGACCGCCACCTCGGTGGTGGTGATGCACAAAGGACAGCGTGTCGCTTCCCATTCCCGCCATGGTCAAGGTCGTTTCTCCACCTTGACAGAACATATGCCTAAGTCCCATCAAGCGCATAGGGACTGGTCACCCGGACGATTCATGAACTGGGCCGATGATATCGGTCCCTGTACCGCTCAGGTAGTCAAACAACAATTGGAGAATCGACCTCATCCAGAGCATGGCTATCGCGCCTGTCTGGGGCTACTCAGCCTCAGTCGACGCTATGACCGGTCTCGTCTGGAAAAGGCCTGTGAGCGAGCGTTGTCGATCCGTTCGGCCAATTACAAAAGCATCTCCTCCATCCTCAAGAAGGGTTTGGATAAACAGCCCATTGAAGG
>JBEVXT010000837.1:0-3020 GCA_040505955.1 Sedimenticola sp.
TATTATTTTCCGATCCTTGTTGGTCGTTGAGCACTACGGTCATTCTGACAGTTTTGCACTCTTCACTTGATTGTGTTTTTGTGTCCATTTTAACGTTGAGTAGCGCTTAAGCCGGTGCTAGGTGGCGTTTGTGTCATTTGCTGTGCCTATTTTGGCACAGTATATGGCACTGATGAACGGACGGAATAAAACCCTGTCCGCGACGTTTTTGTCTGGTAGTGGTGTTCAGCGGTTTGTAAGGATCGCCTGACTTTGTCGTAATTTGTTGAACAAAAATAACGAAATAAAAGATGAATTTTGTCACTGGTTATTGACTGAATTACGGACAGACAAAAACATCACATGGCAACAACTTAATCACGCATAACGCAGTATATGTACCTGGAAGGGTCCAGTCTATAGTTGGTTATCTCTGTCGCTCTCGCCATGATCCCAGGTATAGTGTCTGGCCTTGGTGTTCCACCTCCAGTTGCGTCCATGTCTCTGAACGTGCTAAAGAACTGCTCGACCTGCAGTGTGCCGACAGCTCTCGCATTATATCCATCATTTCGGTAAACGTACAACTGTAGTTTTCTCTCAATATGCACAATCAGTGCTTCGTACGTAATGATAGGTATTCCCTTTATGTACCTGCCTTGTGGGGGAAACTTCTCAAATGAAACTCCATTTAAAAGCCAGGCACGCATTTCTAAGCGCCGTTCACACCGTTCGTATGCTGAAATACCTGGGGAATCTTCAGCTTCAAACCACCTCCAAAGTAATCTGCAAAACTCTGCCTCTTTCTCGTAACCAATTTTCCTCATCACAGCCTGCACATCCTCTGCGAATACGGCCTTCGCAAAGGCTACACTTTGTTTGTCGATACATTCAACAATGATACTTATGTTCAGTCCGGTTTCATTCGATAATGCTGCCTTTTCCCATGCTTTGATGTTCAGTCCTCTAATGCCCGTTGTACATAACTTTGCTCTGATACATGTAAGTATATGAGACGGATCTGTGAAATGAAAATTAACTGCCGAGTTGATAACACTTGGCGCAGAAAACCAGTCGATCTCCGTATCAAAACTTGTATCCAGCTTATATTCATCGATGTGCTGAGTGCGCTTCCAGGCTGGTAATTCACGTTCACGCCATTCGTATTCTGACAATATTATACTGAGATAATCTTTGGAATATGTGTCATTGATTCGCTTCGCCGACAAAGCTCGCAGCGTCGGAGGAGTTCTAGGTTTCTTCTTCTTTGAAAGTACTTCGGAACTATCTCCCAGGAGACGTGAAAATAAATTCACCAATTCAGATTTTGTAGACGACAACTTGCAATTAATCCCATTTCCTTTCAGTTTATCAATGACACTTCGCAATGCATTTACTAAATCCAACCTTGTAAATGTTTTGTCAATCAGCTTTGCATTTTCGAATTTCCCGACAAATGTTTGAGTGTCCATTGCATTCCAATCTGATCTTTTTTTCTTTGTTTCTTTTTCAATACTCTCTTTCATCTTCACCAGGTCTTCACACGATAGCACATCCTTTAATGAGTTTTTGTTTTGAGCCGATGAAATGGAATCGAGATCCATTTGAGATGTGGTATCATCAGCATACCGGTCCATTGCTGTATCAAAACACATGTTAGTACCCGATGCGTTTGCACTTTCAGAATTAACGTGTTCACCCACACATTCCTGTGACGGAGTATCGTTCATATCGTCAAATAACGCACTAAATACCCCGACTAAATCATTGTCTTCCGTTTGATTTGTGTTGTCGGATGGCACACTACTATTTCCTTTATCTAGTCTGTCTATTATTTCTGCATCCAGGGTTTGAAACTCGTCTGTTATATCACGTAGCAGACTTTCCAAGTAATCCGTTTCCTCATTGCAATTATTTTCTCCTGTTGCGTCAGGTTTGTCAGGTTTTTGTGGCTGATTGATTCCAGAACTTATTCTTGGTAGATTAGTGAATAAGAAATGACATTTTACGTCCAATTTTCCGTCATTTGTTTCAAATAGTACATGCTCTGTGAGTATTGTCGGATCTACTTTGTTTGTGTCTTTCAGCTGCCGAATCAGCTCGCTTTTTGGTTTCCGTCTAACATTTGCATATACGTCTCTTTGCAATTGGTATTTTGTCAGCGGATTGTCGTTCTTGTCCCGAATACCAAATCGGTGCCACTGTCCATCTGCTGTGGTAACACCGATCGTTATGCCATACCTACTCTGGCACTCCTTCATGACATGTTCAGTCATTTCCCTGAAGGCATCGCTGCTTAAGCTTGGGCCCTTCATAGCATACGCTATTGGAAATGAGTTTTCTACTTCCATGTGGAATTTTCTGTCTAAGTCAGATATCATATACACTAGAATCTCCGTTGCTTCTCTTCTTGTGAGTTCGTAAGATCTTTTAAACCATCTTTTCAGAGTTTGCATATCTCGAAGAACTGTGTCCATTTTTGACAGTTCATTGACATTTTCTCTAATATCGTGATCTGTAAGATATTTAATGGACGAGAATTCACCGAGAAACTGGCATGACACTTCTGGGAATTCCTTTACTTCAGTTCTTAATGAGGCTAATGAAGCTCTCACTTTGCCCGGTCGCTTTAATTTTTTTTGATCATACGTTATCAATAGTTCATCCCATGCATGATCCCATGTTTCTTTCGAGAAGATTACCTCAATGCCTACAGTTGTGTCACGTGACCAGCATGTGAACAATAACTTCGTACACTCATATGCCTTCATCTCGCATAGCAACTGTGTTACATAATATCTGGGTATCGCATAATATATTGGTAACAACATGTCCTTTGGCGGTCTACATTTTGTTTCGTACATCATAATTGGGACTGAATCTGTCGATGAACGTATACTTCCGTCTGGGCTTACAACAATAATGGGCTGACCTTCATACATTATGGGCCGGCATCCTTCTTCGAACATTGTTAACTTTGGATAGTACAAGGGCATAATTTTTAGCTCACATGAGCCAAAGGCTCAAGTGAGCTATTGTCACCG
>JBEVXT010000838.1:0-2704 GCA_040505955.1 Sedimenticola sp.
ACTTCTTCGCCCCGCCCACTTTCTTCATTTCCTTCAGGGACAGATACGTCACCAACAATCCACTGAAACCGGAAGTAAGCTACAACCGAGGCTGAGTTGCGCAACATTTTAGAAATGTTTCGATATTTTTCTCAGCAAAATATGTTTGGCAGCGAACCAGAGGAGACGATTCCAATGTGCTGCCAATATATAATAATATAGAAATTAGCGAAATATTGAAAACATTACGGATGGCTAATTTGTTTGTAGGGTTATTAAATAACATATTTTTAAAATGTAAAGGAACGATTTTGTGTCGCACCAGTAAGTAAATGAACTGTGGTGATGAATGGACACTGAATAATGTTAGTGACTGGATATGTGCAATTATTTCATTTTTCGAAGGAAATTGATATCTCCCTGTAAGTCGACTTTGTGTCAAACTCGACTTTGAAACGTTCGTGAAATAGGCCCTTGGCCTTACCACCATTGTTATTTCACAATATTTTGTTTTGGCCAATACTCCTCTACATGTACCAGCTTCCATCTAATTGGGAAAATTCAACGTATTACCTGAGAGCGAAGAATGTGTCCACAGAGTACATGCCGTTGCCGATGACTTGGAATGGAAGCTTTCTGAACAGGTCAGGCATTAGAGTCACAGTGTGTTGCTCTGTCAATAGAAAGAAATTATAAGGTACATGTACTAGTAATTCAAGCAATAAGTGTACACACTGTACAATTCTCACACCGCAATAAGCAACTCGGTACTTATTAGTTGATGAAAACAGATAATTATTCACGCCAATTTCGGTGATGGTAATCTATTATGTAGTCATAACCTCTACTTTCACATTGCACATTTGTCCAAACGTGTGCTTGGCGAACCACATAGTTGGTCATTTTCGTAGATTACACTGATTTCAAAGACCTGATATTATGTTATTAGCGACGAAAATGCTTTGGTACAGGGCGCTTTAACGCTGCAAAGTATGGAATACTGTGAAACTATGACATACTTCATAGGTTCACAAGTACCCAGGAACACAGTAGCGTAGGTACCCAAGAACACAGAGTCGAAGGCGGTCGTTGACTTCACACATATAACTTTATTACTGGTACAGTTCCATAACTTCATATGTAACCTTTGTACTGGCCGTATAAACAGACTCTTGACTATGACAGATCCATATATCTCTGGCCAGACCCCACTGTAAACAACTGCCCGGGGCAGTGCGTTCGTCCGTGGTTCTGACTGACCTGACCTCACAAATACCAGCCCTTATATATTGGCACAATGACACGTGCAGCTATAAAACATCAATTATTAATTACAATTAGTTAGTCTAGACCCGTGACAATGCCAGACATAAATTATGTACTCTGTGGCATGTGACAGAGCTGCTCACGGGAAAAAGTATTATACATGTAGATCAACCCATCGCATGACAATACGTTTATTTTTGAGGCAGCGAAATTAATATGGGTGTAATTGTTGCGTAACGTTCGCTGTATCCCGTGTATTGTAATTGCAGTATAATTAGGTGAGTGGGGTACCTGTCTGTAAATACAAGCCACAGTGATCTGCAACTTTGCTTTTTTGCCAACGTCGTATATATCTGTTTCAGCCAAATAAAATAAAAGCGACTGTCAACCTCGTCGTCTGACAATGGCATACTTTTGGGATAATTTTCTACAACTCTCGAGTAAAACGTATGCTGTTGGTACTGTTAGACTCGCCTCGCATATTTTATCATAAAATATTATCTGTTCCTCTGAAATAGTATGACATCGAATTTCAACGTCCTTTTCTGATAATGGAATAACGTCCCAAAAGCTCCATGTCTTACAGCCAAACGGACGGACATAATTATGTTTATCTTACCGAACATAGCCCTGCCGTTCTGTAGCGAATGTCCCAGAATAACCCAAGACATGCTGATGAACCTGATCCCATGTATGGCTGTTAACGTCCCAGAAGGCTGACTTGTGTTCAGGATTTTGCCAAGATTCGTATACACCGAGAACGAAACTAGCATTTGACCCAACAGTCCTGGAAGGGAAGTAACATAATAATGCACTGCCGCTTTAATACAATGTAACAATAAGTAATATACTTACGCTCAAAAACCTTTACAGCGAGAACGAAACTAGCACTTTACCAAACACTTCTGGAAGGGAAATAACATAATAATGCTAAAACATATTTACATAAATAAATGAGAAAATCGTATTTGTGTTGCACGTCTCCTGAACCGAAAAACTTGTATTTCTTTTTTTTTGTTTTAGTAAAAGTGGTTGGTCGCAAGATGGGACCCTTCTGTAACCGATTAAACGACACTAAATCCTATTTTCTAACAGTGCCTGTATAATTTGACATTGGCTTATTGATTGATATCAAACTCTTCGACACTCTCTATTAAGTCGTAATGCTGTTTTCATTTCTGTACAATAAGTGATAAATGTATATTTTTGTTTGCTTCAGTTGTTTACATGGATGAGTATTGAGCCGGTAGCTAGTGCAAATCGGTCATTTTGTAAAAAAGAATAGTTCGCTCCGAAACCGTGGTAAACATGTAGTATAAACTAGTTGACAGGTTGTATTCAAGGGCATAATTCAAACATTCAATGAGCTATCTGAACAAACTACTCATTGGATAGAGAATAAAGATTACCCGGCTAGCGTCTTTTGATATCAAGTTCATCAGGCACGTAGGAATTCTGA
>JBEVXT010000839.1:0-21336 GCA_040505955.1 Sedimenticola sp.
CGACTGATGCCGATAATACAAGGGCCATCACAGTTAGCTGACAAATATGGTGATGATGGAAAACGATCTATGATCTCTAATTTTAAGTTCCGAGTGATATTTGCTCCGAATGATCCTAAAGACGCTGAAGAAATTTCACGTGAATTAGGAACCAAGACAGTCAAACAGAAAAGCAAAAGCAAGGGTACGTGGTCTGCTCAAAATGGATCTATTACTACCAGCGAAACAGGACGGGCATTACTCTTACCTCAAGAAATTAAACAGCTAAACAACAAGAAAGAAATTATTATTGTTGAGGCAATGCCTCCCATCATGGCTGATAAAATCGTCTATCACACTGATAAATGGTTTAAAAATAGATTCTTTAATATTTACAATCCAGAAAAAAATACAGGGCCAGTCCCCAGTAAAGTGCCAATTTTAGATCTAGTGTCAGCAATGGAGGCAAGGAGAGGATCCTTTACATTAGATTCTGACACTCTTGACAGCAATGAGACCCACACAATTCAACCTGAAGCGGAGCATGAAGATAAAATGCCACTAACGGAAACTGAAATGAATAGCTTATTAACCGAGTTTTGGAACACAGGGAATGAACCCTAATGGACGCTAAACAGGAAGAGCTATCGATTGGCTTGGAAGGTGTGGCCAATGAATCAAAGCCGGTAAGCAAAGAGATTGATAACCGGTTCAGCATTACTGAGAAAGGCAGTAAAATACTCTATGCCTATTCAAATGATCCTGAAACGGTAGCATTCACTGAGAAAGAAAATAAGCTTACAGCAAATGACAATAATCCTGCACTCATAAAAACCATGCTTGAAGTTGCTGAAAGCAAAGGATGGGAGAACATCACAGTAACAGGTGATAAAGAGTTCAAGCGTGACGTGTGGATGGAAGCAAAATCAAGAGGGTTAGATGTAAATGGTTATAAGCCAACACAGCAGGATGAGCGCAAGCTTGACCGCCTATTGGATAAACAGAATAGCATAGGGCAGGAAAGAGAAAGCAATCTATCTAATGAGGATTCACAGCCATCTGAAAGCGATAACGTAGCAAATGAACAGTCTATACCAACCGTGTCAGAAGAAGAGCGAGAGGAGAAAGAGAAAGCGCTTAAAACAGCTTATAAAACACTGGATAAAGAGGAGGCTATAGAAAAATATCCAGAGCTGGGAAAAGTCTATGAAGTGGCACCATCAGCCGTTGCTTTTTATAGATCAAAAGGAGGTACGCCAGAGCAGGAAGAAGATTTTAAAACCAAGGCAACAGATAAGGCAATAGAAGAATTAGCAGCAGGAAATAAGATTCCAGACTTTGACGTTTCATCATATAAAAAACAACAGAAGCAAACAGAAACAAGACAAGAGAGGGAGATTGATTATGAATGATCTTCATTATGAAAAACTTTTAACTATAAAAATTTTAGACGAAACAGGTATGTAACTATGAAAAAAACGATCTCAGCTTTCCTTCTGACAATTAGCATAGTGCTATCACCCACTGCATCAGCTCTAAGTAAGAGCGATAAAGCTTGTGGAGCTATATTGTGTCTCAGTGGTATTGGAGGTTCAGCATGTTTGCCCTATCTAAATCCCTATTTTGCTATAACGTCATTCACCGGTGGAGGTTGGTTCAGTAGTGCGAAATTTAATGGTGGCTCAACTAAGAGAGCAAGGAGAAAATGGTTAGGTAATTGTAATAAGGTAGAACCGGAAATAATAGATCAAGCGAATAGTAAATATGGAACAAGTAAAAACCAGCCAAGAATATTAACTGATTAATGTATATTTTTTGAAAAAAACTACTTCAAATTATTGGTCTTTGATCTATTTCTGAATGGACAAGGTGTGGCTACTTCGCCATACCTTATCCAGGATTCAACCAGTCTCGGATCAATGTGTTTATATTTAGAATATTGCAGGAAAAATCTAACTAGAGCAGCAAAAGTATTTCTCCCAGGACATCTATTTTTCTTAAACCAAACGCTAACCGCAGGTTTACTATGACCGGTAACTTTTGAAACAGCCGTAAGAAAACCTTCCTCTCTACTATCCGGTATGTTCAAACCTACTGTCTCATCGATAAGATCTGCAAATCTGCGACTAAAATTTTTATCTTTTATATACCTACACGATTCTTTTAGATCTCTATATTTTTTCATATACTGCCACTTCATAAACCATAGATTTAAAGCCTAAAGAATATCAGATTTATAACCGTCATAATAACTATTATTACCTCTCTATTTCTGATGAACGAGATTGACTTTCTGACACAAGATGATTCACTGATAGTTCACGCAATGACTCAGGTTCGGTTAAAGATTCAGCATATTTTTTTAACTTTTCAGACTCCATTTCTAAGCGTTCTTTGTCTTCCCCTGTTGATTTTTTTGCCTCTGTATCAATCTGTTTAACCTCATCCAAGTACATTTTTTTATACTTTTTTGTTGATTCTTTTGCTGATTTTTCCCATGGTTTCAACTTAAATATCCCGGTTTTTTTAATTTCCATGAACGCCTCTTTCACTGAAATTTTAAGTGCTTCATGAAACTTTATGGTCTCTTTTCTTTTTGCTGCTTCCATAGATGCTCTTTTTGTTCCTGTCCTTCCTCCTTTAGTTCCAACACCTCTTGCAGATCTTTTGCTCGCATCAACTGCTATTCCTTGCTCCCTGCATTTCTCCGCAAACACTTCACGCCATCGAATTAAATCTGATTTCAATGGGTTTAATTTTTCCCCATCATGACCCCTCATTTTTACAATTAAATGTCCATGCGGGTGTTTTGTGTCGTTATGAATGGCAAACATATAACTATGGTTTCTAGAAAATATCTCGCTTGAGAAAGATCTAATTGCTCGGTGTGCCGATATTCTATTGCTCCCTTCTGGAGTCGATAAAATCATGTGCATTGTGTCCCGGCTATTTTGTCTATTTTGAAAATCAATAGACCATTCGTTAATAGTTTCCTCTACCTCTTCCGATGATGTAAATACAAAACCGTCCTCTGATTCCATAAGCAAATCACTGTCCCTACTAATGTAATTTAGGGTAGCCATGACTCTGGTGGTTCCATTTTGGTAGCTTGAAATTTTCATCATTGCTTGAGGCAATCTTTCTGCAACCCGCAACATCTGTTTTCTAGACATCGGCTTTTGATCTCTAGTTTTATTGGAGACTATTGATCCCGCTTTATCTAAGTTTAGATCGTCTAACATAGGTTATTTTTCTATCTCTATTTGTCCACGCTTTACATTTTGTTCAACTAACTTATCAATGCTCATTTTTGTTAAACCAATATGGTTATAAAGTTTTTTCAGGTAGCCTTCTGTTAATTCATTAGCAGTCATGTCACCTGAATGTATTTTTCTAATAACCTGATTCAGATTTCTACCAATCGCTAACAAAAGCCTGTTTGACTCTTTCAATTCCAGAACCTCATCTTTAAGAAAAGCAGGGCCAAGACCATTAAAGTTTCTTACTAACATCTGTAGAATCATGCTCCTATTTATAGGTTTGCACTGACTATTTTTTTCCTCATTTATTTTGTTCATATGGTCGATAATACCGTCAAGTTTCATCATTTCGTTAGGTAATATTCTGAATCTTAATACCGATGATTTGGTTTCCATTTCGATGTTTCCTTCTCATATGTAGTGGAGAAAAATGTAGATGTATGCTTTTTTTAGTAATCTTATTCACTGAAAAATTTCTACATAGAAATTTTTCTAGTACTTCAGATCCTTAAAAAATTTCTATGTAGAAATTTTTCGAGTACTTCAGTTCCTTAAAAAATTTCTATGTAGAAATTTTTCTGTGGCTTTTTTGTTTGATAATGGTGGGGGGGAAAATGTATGCATATACATTTTTGTGTAATGTACCACATTACTACTATCCGGCCAATCCCCCCCACCTCTTTTTTCTTTTGACATTGACTTAAAATTCCAGAAAAGTGCCTTTATCAAAAACATCAACAGAAAAGAACAAGATTACTAATGAATTTTTCTTGTTGATAAAAGAGAAGAGAGGGGACTTTATGTTTAATTCTTATATTCTTTTCTTTTGTTTTTCATCTAGTCACCTACCAAACGTTCAACTGATAACACAGACAAACTCTTTGCTTCAACTCGCTCTGATTTGGTCCCCATCGTCAACCAGCAATAATTTTTATCCTCTTCAGCTTTTGTTAAATCAAGAATCCATTTATCTTCACCTTTAAGAATAGTAATGATTATGGTATCAAGAAATCCAGTGGATTCATTTTCATTATCAGAATGTAAATATTGATTTTCTTCAGACTCCTCAATTACACTTTCATTAGTTTTTTTCTGCTCATTTTCAGTCTCTTTTGAGACCTCTTTTTGTTTCTCTTTATTCTTTGTTTCATTTTCTGGTTGCTCTTTTTTATTTCCTTTCAATGATTTTTGAAACGCATTTGCTTGGCTATAGGTAACGCTATCTTTGTTTGAAATGAATTTTTTCGTTGCTTCTGAATTCAGTTTATAACAGCGCTTTAGGACACCTAAAATTTGAGGTGACACCGTGCCACGATATAAAAGAACTTTTAAAGAATCAGGAAGTTTAAGAAGCCCTAATAGTTCACTTATTTCTTTTTCACTCTTACCAACCGTTTCAGCAACTTCCTTATTTTTTAGATCGAATTCATCCTTGAGACGTTGAAACGATTCCGCCTCTTCGATGTAGCTCAAATCCTCACGCTGGAGGTTTTCGATTAACGACAATGCAAGCGTGGTTTTATCATCGGTAGATTTTGTTATCGCGGGAATTTCTGTTAACCCTGCTATTTTTGCCGCTCTCCACCGCCGCTCTCCTGCAATAATTTCAAACCTATCATCTTCAGTAGACCTGATGATTATCGGCTGCATAACGCCATGTTTCCGAATTGTTTCAGCCAGATCATTCAATGCGTCTTCGTTAAATTCTCGTCTTGGCTGGAACTCACCACGCGAAAGTTTATCTATTTTAACCAACCTTATTTTATCACCTGGATTGTTAACGCTATGCATGCGTTCACTGATAGACCCTAACTTTTTTTTCTGGGCAACTATGTGTGCTTCAGTCATCTTTATTTCCTCTTGTTACTAATTTCATTCGCTCTTCAATCTGAACGAACGCATCTTTAAATTCTTTTCCTGCTGTTCTTCCGCCTTTACTGTTTACACCCCAAACGGGTTTTCCCTTGCTCACGGCATCTGATACAGAAACCCGATTCCCGATAACTTGCGGGATAATCGTTTCTCCAAAACTTTCAATTAGCATCCCCATAAAATTCTTTTGGCTCTTGCTCGTGGAATGAACTTTATTAGCCAGCACACCAATAAAATTCAGATCAGGATTAAATTGATCTTTGACCATCTCAATTGTTGCCAAGAGATCCTTTAATCCATCCATGGCGTATCCTGTGAGTTCGATTGGGCAGAGAACATGATCAGCAGCAACTAACGCACCTAACAGGCGCCTGCCAAGAGATGGAGGTGTATCTATAAAAATGTAGTCTGCCCACTCCATTTTTTTTAAGTGTATCGATGGGTTTATTATTGATTCCAAATCATAACTTTCTACATCTGACAGCATCTTATCAGCAGCAATAATCCCAATATTTCCCTTTGGTTCTGATATCTGAATCTGATCATCATGGTATAGATCACTTGCACCCACAGTTAGTACCTCGTATCCCGCCTCTTTCATGGTCGAAGAGGAATTGCCTTGGCTATCTGTATCGATCAAACAGACTTTACCTTTCGATGCAAAGTGAAATGCAAAATGCACAACGGTTGTACTTTTACCGACACCGCCTTTCTGATTTGCTACAACAATTATTTTGCTCATTTTTTAGATCCCGTTTTTTTGATACCTTTTGGAATACGATCCATATTTAATTTATCGATCATTCCAGACATTAGTTCATGTCTGCTGATTCCGTGACGTTTACAATATTCCCGAAGCTTCTCCGCCACCGTATCCGTTAAAAACAACCTAAGTGCAACTCTTCCCGCCAGAATTTTTCGCTGTCTCTCGACTTCACTCATAGGGCCAGAATCAGGATTAATACATGGTCTACCTACTTTTTTTGGTACGACTTTTTTGGTGTTACTGTCGAGAGATTTAATAGTCATTGTTTTTTGCCCATTTCAAACCTTTGAGCATAGCAGCTCCGGTGCATCCGAAATCGTCATCTGATTGAAAAACTATATTAGTGTCTCGAAGACAATCTCTTACCACCACCTCTATCACTCCGTCATCAAATACCACAACCTCTACAAGGCAATCGTAATATTCGACAATGGCTGAAATGCTAAAATGCTCTCCATCCAAATCACGCATAGTAAATACTCCTGGTTGGTTTCACGTAATTATACATGGTGGTTTCACAAAAGTATACTGACTGGTGTCACAAAGTGAATAATACAATGCTTATATCGATTCAAAACCATTGATTAAGCTAAATTAACGTTAGTGTAATGTAAATGTTGCTTTGGAACGGTTGATTCTTGTTGATGCTTGTTGACGTTTGTTCAAATTAGTTGAACAACACTGCTGAAACAGTTCAATTACCAGTTGAACTACAGCAAAATAAACGGATTACACAGCACGTAGTACCCAAAACTGCTCAATTCTGTACCACAAACTCCTCAAACTCCTCAAATTCACCTCAAACTCCTCAAAGTAGTTCCTCAAACTCCTCAAAGTAGTTCCTCAAACTTGATCTGTGGATATGAGCGTGGCTACGTGTGGATAAAGCGTGAATTTCCTACGGAACGTGTGGACAACCTATGGACAGCATCCCTGCTGCCCACAGGTTGACCACACTAATTCACCCTTTACCCACACTTCACCAGAGGACAAAGGAGCGGGAGGGGAGTGCCTGCGGCGCTACAACAATAAGTTTTTTTTCATCCTACTTTAATCAGCCCGGGAGTCCGAGCGAAAAGGTCACTGCCGCGAAGTCAACTTAAACTTAGGCAAAAGAAAACCCCCTAACGTCTACCGTGAAGGGGGTTTTCAGAGACGACCAATGCACCATCTGATCGCCGATCCACATTAAGTTTATATCAAAGAATCTATCTATTCAAACCCCAGACAGCGAAAACCCCCAGAACTTTGACAGTTAAGGGGGTTTCACTTAGGATCGTAGTCGTAGACTAACGCCCCAGCACGCTTAGTCTACAACATTCGATGTAGATGTCAAACAGTTAGTTAATTTAGAACTAACGCGTAAACATTCGATGTACCAACCAAAAAAGAAAGCGGACCGGTCGCGGGTTGCCTGCTAGAAAACGCGAAGAAGCATACAATTTTTATCCAACAGTGGCGGGCCTGATCCGACCGAGAGTAATAAACGTCTTACAAATGGTGGGATGAATTTTATCCTGAAGGATGCGAAGGGAGACGCAAATAGTTTGGGCTGTGCTATGCATTTGCCATGGTGTGCAAAGCAGCGTGACGTAATACCACTGGATAAAATACGGCTAGACCATGATCCTTACCATGTAACGGATCATTAGACAGCCTATGCCCGAAAAAAAACACGGAGCCCATGCCACGACTCACTTCCCACCTCAAGATCACCTCAAGCTCACCTCATACCCTAAAGACTCTATTATGGGACGGGTTAAGTGACACATTAGCGACAAATCTTCCTAAAAAAGCGTGTTCAAACCTTGAAAAGCTTGAAAAAGCTTGAAAAAGCTTCAGTGATTACTTGGCATTTCGTAAAGAATCACTTCAAGGTTTGCTCAATGTCACTTCAATGTCACTTCAATAAAGTGTAACAATTGATCTAAGGGGGGGGTTTGTGATACTTTGATTATGGAACGGGTTAAGTGACACATTTTAAGTCATATTTACTCATAAATTACTTGTTTGATAATCGGCAGTTTATGGAATGAACTATTAATGAATATTGGTTATGCCAGAGTCTCAAAAAAAGATGGTTCACAGAACATCAATCTTCAAGTAGACGCATTGATAGAGTCCGGGGTAAAAAAAGAATACATCTACAGTGACAAGATGTCAGGAAGCATTGATGAACGACCTGGGCTTGAAGCCTGTCTAAAAGCTCTGAGGTCAGGGGATATCCTGATGGTCTATGCATTAGACCGCTTAGGACGCAATCTGAAGCATCTGGTGGCAACTATTGACGTGTTAAGAGAGAAGGGAGTCGGTTTCAAAGTGATTGCTGGTATTGGAGCAACAATTGACTCCACCACAGCTACCGGGAAGCTGATGTTCGGGATATTTGCAACGCTAGCAGAATTTGAAAGAGACCTGATTAAAGAGAGGACCATTGAAGGACTAAAATCGTCAAGAGCAAAAGGAATCATCGGCGGAAGACGACATGCCTTAACTAAAGCACAAGTAAGACTAGCTGTGGTGTCGATGAAAGAACAGGATACAAACGTATCTGAATTATGTCGAGAATTGAAAATAGCAAGGAACACTCTCTACCGTTATGTGAGTCCAGATGGTGAGTTGAGAGATTACGGTAAGAAAGTTCTTGGTATTACAGACTAAACAACAAAGAGGAGAGAGGGAATATGAATACACAAGTTGCTAACGAAACAATAGAGGAAGAGGAAGAGGATTTAAAAGTGGAACAAACAAACGAAGATGATATATGCATGGTAAGACAACATCCCTACAATTATAAGTATTTTGATAATTCGGCTGATGGTGAACAGCGTATTGCCTGGATCCAATTCCGGCCTGAGAATGAAGCAGGAGCAATGGAGGTTGGTCTTTCCCTGGGAGCCGAGATTCAAGGGGACGATCTTCCCCCTGATTTTGGTAAATGGTATAGCTGGGATCGGTATCGCAAAAATGACTGTTATGTGAATGTGTGTTCAGTAAAAGGTCAATTCTAAAAACTGCCCCCGGGCAGGAAAAAAAGAACCATTTACTGGTAACGTCTTTTGTTCGTCTCGGTGTACATCAACACCGAAGAAGCTCTTTTACGCTCGGTGCTCCCAGGATGATTAAAGTAGGATGAAAAAAAAACTTATTGTTGTAGCGCCGCAGGCACCCCCCTACCGCTCCTTTGTCCTCTGGTGAAGTGTGGGTAAAGGGTGAATTAGTGTGGTCAACCTGTGGGCAGCAGGGATGCTGTCCATAGGTTGTCCACACGTTCCGTAGGAAATTCACGCTTTATCCACACGTAGCCACACTCCTATTCATAGAATCGCCTTTTTTTAGTTCTTATTAAATCAATGACTTACAAAATTTCGAGCTAGGAAATTGGTGTGAGCTGCTTGAAATTGGTGTGAGTTGATCGGTTTTTACGGTTAAGCACTACACAAATAGGGTCAAGTGCTCGATAAACAGAGTAATTATTATCCTAAAAATGAAGTTATCCACAGGCAGATCACCTTTTTTTTCTTTTTTCTTGTTTATTCTTGTTTATTCCTGTTTATAGGACGTCAGAACCTTTTTAAAATCAATTACATAGAGACTTTAGTGCTACAGAAATAGGGTGAACTGCTACACAAATAGGGTGAACTGCTACACAAATAGGGTGAACTGCTACAGAAATAGGGTGAACTGCTACACTAATAGGGTAAACTACTACACTAATTTCTCTTGTAGACATATTATGAGTTTAAATCGCTTAGTCGTAACGAAATCCAATGCCTTAATATGTTCTAGCTATATTTTGTCAGTAAACGAGCAACGATTGATTTTAGCCTGTGCTGCACAGGTGGATAGTAGAAAGCATCTAGCTAGAAATAATGAATTTTTTATAACTGTAAAGGATTTTGCTGAATTTTTCGGTGCGGGTAAACATACTTGCTATGATCAATTGAAAGAAACGGCGAATAACCTGTATAAAAGATCTATCGATAAGATAGAAGGTCTATCTAGATCGAGAATGAGGTGGGTATATAAGGCGAAATATATCCAGGAAGAAAGCGCAGTAGTATTAGGCTTTAGTCCTGAAATAGCGCCCTATCTATCCTCTCTAAATAAACGATTTACAACCTATAAACTATCAGAAATAGCTGATCTGAAATCAGGTAATTCTATCCGAATCTATGAAATGATGATGCAGTTCAGGGATAATGGCAAGCTGATAATTAGTGTAGAAAACTTTAGAGAAAGATTAGGGATAACATGTAAATACACCCGTTATTCTAATTTGAAGGCACGTGTGATTGATAAAGTTATACAAGAAATATCAACAAAAACTAATTATGACGTGACATGTGAAGTTGAAAAAAGAGGACACAAGGTAAAAAACCTACACTTTTATTTTAAGTCTCGAAAACCAAATACTGTAATACCTATAACAAACCCTACCTTGCCTATATAATATATTTGTTCTACCTAATTGTCTTATTGTTGACAATCGATTGGATGGTGGATAACATACATTTAGTTAGTTAATAACTAACTGATAAAAAAACAGGTATAACTAATGGATAAAAAAGAACTTCTTAAGGAATCTTCACCGATAGAATACAAGGAATTAAAAATAGCGTCATCTATGAATAAAACCTTACTCTTTGAGTTTTTCTATGTAGACGAAGATCGATACGCGATAAACATTACGGATGAGAATAAATCTATTAGTTATGTATTAGTAGTTAATTTCACGAAAGAACCAAGGCTATTCAGGACTGTTGAAACTGGAATTAGTCTACTGCAAAGCGTTAACCCGGAACTAAAAAACATAAACATAAACCTGAATCATAAGGAAGATATATGCATAGATCACACATAGCGGCACAATCGAACCAGACCAGAAATGGGAAGAGCTTGCTGGAAAAGTTCCTCATGGCCATGGCCATAATTTTTGTTGTCACTATTCCAGAGCTCGCACTTGCGGCTCCTTGGGATGGCCCTCTTCAGAATTTTATTGATCTATTGACGGGAACGACTGCCCGACTATTTGCGATTCTGGCCCTCATTATATTGGGGTTTATGGCAATGACCGGCCGCATGGCATGGGGTCACGCTGGATCAATAATCGCCGGTCTAGTGCTGATTTTTGGTGCCGCATGGATAGCAGACAATTTCATCAGCGCTGTATAGAGCAATGGAACCGACTGCAGAGATTCATCGGCCGTTGTTTCTTGGAATGACTCGCCCACCGATGTTTGCCGGGGTCACATTCAACGCTTTTGTTTTGAACAGTGGCTTTTCAATCATCGTTTTCTTGGGAACAGGTGAGCTCCCATGGATTCTGATCGGTGTTCCATTTCACCTGATCAGCTATCTGATTTGTGAAAAAGATCCGAATCTGTTTGATGCGTGGGCGGTGAAATTTATGAAAACCATGACATGCATAAATAAGAAGCATTGGGAAAATACGAATAGTTACTTGCCGTGAGAGAGATATAAAACGATGGGAAAAGCAACTGAAGACTATAAAGCAAAACCTACTCACAGAAGCAAGAAACTGAACAATGCTAAAGAGATAAGACAAGAAGTTTCATGTTCAAGTCATATCCCATATTCACGACATGTCACACCCACGACAATCAAAACATTTGACGGCGCATTGATTGTGGTTGTTCGTCTTGAAGGCTTCAGTTTTGAAACCGCTGATCAGTCCGAAATTAATCGAGCACAGGAGAAAAGGAATGCTTTGCTCTATGGAATGAGCATGGATAGATATGCGGTATGGACAACGATTATTCGACGTAAAGAGTTACGTTTTCCACCGGGTGATTTTCAGACAGGGTTTTCAAAAGACCTGAATGATAGCTATAAAAAAAAGATCACAGCGAAAGATATGTTTGTCAATGATCTATATTTAACTATTATTCGTCAGAGGCCAAGTGGAAAAATCAATCAGCTTGCTGATCTATTGCAGATGTTTAGTCAGAAATGCAATATTGAGTCGCAAAAGCTTGATCAAAAGGACGCATTGAGAGAACTACAAGAAGTAACAGACAAAGTATTATCAAGCCTCTCACCCTATACCCCAACAGTTCTAACCCTAAAAAAGACGACAAATGGGTTTGTTTCTGAGCCTCTGTCATTATTCAGCTACCTGATTAATGGCCATAATCGCCCTGTCCTGGTACCCAAACAGTCAATCAATACCTATCTAAGTAGTGTTAGACCGTTTTTTGCAAAAGATAAAATAGAACTGAAGGGGCTTTCCAATCATAGGTTAATTGGCGGATTGACGATCAAGGAATACAACGGGTCTACTCGTCCAAGTATTCTAGATGGACTTCTCACATTGCCGTTTGAATTTGTTCTAACCCAAACTTTTAAATTTGAGGCTAGAAAAAGTTCACTGGACAAGATGAAGAAACAAAAACGCCAATTAGATCAAACTAATGATGATGCAGTTTCACTTATGGAAGAGCTTGTCACGGGTATAGATGATCTAGCCTCGGGAAAAATTAGTTTTGGAGATCATCATTTTACTCTGCTTTGCACTGCTCCTACTTCCAGACAGCTCCAGCAGAACTTAGCAGAAGCAGATAGTATATTAGCAGATCAAGGGATAACTTCTGTGCGTGAAGATATCGCTTTAGAGTCTGCATTTTGGGCTCAATTGCCTGCAAACGGATCATACATTGGCCGTAAATCAGGTATAAGCAGCCAGAACTTTGCCGCATTTTCAAGTTTTCACAACTACCCCAATGGTCATATTGAAGGAAACCATTGGGGACATGCAATCACCCTACTGGAAACCGTTTCAGGAACGCCATTCTATTTCAACTTTCATGTTGCTGACTTGGGCAATACTACGGTTATCGGTCCCTCTGGATCAGGTAAAACCGTCTTAATGACATTCCTACAGGCACAGCTTGAAAAATATCCAGGTTTGCGCCGTGTCTATCTTGATAAAGATAGAGGAGCAGATATTTTCATAAGAGCCATTGGCGGTAATTACGCAACTATTGAACCGGGAGTCAAGACGGGATTCAACCCATTTCAATTGGAAAAGACAGCAGAAAATGAATCTTTCTTATTGCACCTAGTGTCTTTTATGCTCTCAGAAAATAATGAGCCACTCAATGCAGTTGATATGAGTCACGCAACACGCTTAGTTAAGGGTAATTGGAAGCTTGACACAATAGACAGGAATATTTCAAACCTAGTCGCCCATCTTCCACAAGGGCAGGACAACAAGTTATCTGAACGTCTGAAGCGGTGGTACGGTGAGGGTGATTTGGCGTGGCTATTTGATTGTGAAAAAGATGAATTCCCGGCGACTTCTAAAACTATCGGCTTTGATCTATCACATATACTAGATGAACCGACCGCTAGGGCGGCTTGTTTGCGATACATGTTTCACAGAATAGACTCATTGATTGATGGACATCCAATCTCTATCGTCATTGATGAGGGTTGGAAAGGGCTGGAGGATGAATATGTTTCAAAGCGTGTTTTTGATTGGGAAAAGGTGATTAGAAAGAAAAATGGAATCCTTGTTTTTGGTTCACAATCTGCAAAGGATCTGGCAAATACCAGAATAGGATCAACAATTATTGAGCAATCACCTACACAGATATTTTATCCAAATCCTGACGCTGACCGCAAATCACATTGTGAGTCATTCAATTTAAGCGATAAGGAATTCCATATTATTAAACATCAGCTGGATACCGCTGACAGAAGTTTTTTGATTAAACAAGGTCGGAATTCTATTGTAGCTAAATTGAATCTGAACGGAATGGATGATGTCATTGCTATTCTGTCAGGCAGAAAAGAGACGATATCCCTATTGGATGAAATTCGTCAAGAATTTGGTGATGATCCTAAAATTTGGATGCCTATTTTTCATGAGAAGAGAAAACAATTATGAGAAACAAATATATAAAATTTGTGCGTCTTGTTGGCGTGTGTTCTATTTTTGCTTCAACTCAGTCATATTCAACCGGAATTCCCACTGTCGATGTGGCTAACATTGTGCAAACTACAACAACAGCACTAGAATCCATTGAGCAAACCGCTGTAATTCAAGAGCAATTAGTCAATGCGTATGAACAGTATGAACAGCTCAAGGCTGAATATATAGCAATGACCGGAAACCGTGGGATGGGAGCTCTATTAGATAATTATGACCGGGAATGGGCACCTGATGATATTAACCAAGCATTCAGTACAATTCGCGCTGGTGGTATTCCTGGAACCAATCAAAGCTATCAAGTCGCAGTCGAAAGGATGAAGAAGGCGATGGGTTCAGACCTTGGGCCAAGCGATGGATATATGGCGAGTGATGGGACAATGCATGATGAAGAAATGACATCCAATCTTTATTCTATCGGTCTATCTGAGAGTGCTTATGATAAAGCAGATGAACAAAAAGATGAAATACAGAACTTAATTGATGAAATAGATACTGCAGACGATCAGAAAGCGGCTCAAGATCTTTCAAATACACTACTTGCTAAAATGCTTTTGATGATGAATGAATCTATTCGTTTACAAGCTGCTATTTTGCAGAACCAAGCTACCGCAAATTCTGTTATGACTCAAACCAGAGAAATGGAAATAAAATTCTTAAACGAAGGGAACCTACCATGAAAAAGTTTTTTATAATTACAGCACTAGCATTACTCACAAGTGCTTGTGTGACAGTAAAACCGAAGCCCTGTGATTGTGACCCGTTATCAGAATTTGCTGGGAAATGTGGGCCGGAAATTGAAATTAACACAACAAAAACACGCTAGGAGAAGATATTGAAAGCAATCATCTCCTTGGCTATTTCAATTTCGCTATCTGTTCCCGTCTCCGTTATGGCTCAATCAGATAACTATTATAAATTTGATTCTCTTAGAAAAGCCTATTCTATTCAGAACAATCCACTTTATACGAAAAGTTACGGAGAGCTGCTGTCTATATATGCGACTACTGGAGGAAATGCATGTCAAGAATATAGCCGACATTTACAAGGGATAAGGCCAAAAAATAACGCTCATATGTCTATCTATATAAAGTCAATTCGTGATTATGCTGAAAAATGCAGAGATTATGAAGAGACATCACCGTATACATTGGTTGAATTACTTGATCCTAAGGCGATCATGAGATACAAGCATGGCGGATATTCTAGCATGTGCGATATGACAGAGAGACAAGAAACAAGAGACAAAAAATATCCCAGTCTAGAACAAAAAGATTTACCCACAATCAACCTACTCAAAAATATTAGGAGTCTATTTTGAAAACAATGTTTATATGCTCGGTAATTGCTTTAACAATCTCCTATTCTGTTCTTGCTGAAAAAGCAGAAATTAACGCGCAGGGAGAACAAAAAAAATCAATGGTTGTTGAAAATAATCCGCTTCATTCTGCTGATTATAAAGAGCTATGGAATGTTTACGGACACAGTAACGCTCGGAGTTGTGTTCATTACACTAGGTTCGTAACAACACCGAGGTCAACTAATTACGGGCGTCGTCAAGATCAAATGAATAGTGCAAGGTATGACAGAAAATTGTGCAGAAAATACGTGAAAGACATGCCTTATACCTTTGAACAAGTGACAGATCCAAGAGCAATCAATCGTTATCATCTTGAAAGTAGATTAAAAGATTGTAAGAAGTATGGTAAAGGGCTAAGAAAAGCTGCCAAATGTGACCAATTAGAAAGCCAGCAGTAGGGAAAAATAGCTATGTATGAAGCCCTTTTAAATACTGTCGATATTGCTGTAAATTCATTTGTAATTAATGTATTTACTGGGGTTTCAAACGATATAACTAGCACATTACGTTTGATGATGATTCTTTCTATCGTTCTTTATGGTGTTTCAATGATGAATGGCTGGATAGAATCAAATTTAAAAGATGCAACAAAACACGTATTTATGGCCTTGGTTGTCTATATATTCGCAACTAATGTGGGGTTATTCACCTCTATAACCTATGAACTATTTACCAATACGCCCAATATGCTTCTTGGAAAAATATTAATTCATAGCGGGGCTTCTACTGGAGGAGGAACAAACCAATTTATTGAGAATGCCTATAATGCGGGAATACGATCAGCCGGTGTATTGATGTTTGAAACTGGTTGGAGTGTTAGCCTAAAATTTGTGGGTCTATTGGTTGGATTGGTAACTATTGGAATGTGTGGATATACGGCTTTTTTAGTCATATTGTCGAAAATAGCAGTTGCTGTTCTACTTTCTCTCTCCCCAATATTTATAGCGTTTTTGATGTTTAAATCAACCAGAGGTTTATTTGAGGGGTGGTTAAGGCAGCTAATAAATTTCGCCCTAATTCCCTTACTTACATATACCATCATGATTTTTTGTTTAGCCATGATGTATGATCCTATTGCTTCAATAAAACTATCTACAGACAAAGAAAAACTAGCGTTCATTGGTGTCATGCCCTACATATTTACAGGCGTTGTCTCAATTCTTCTATTACGACAAGTGATGGGCATTGCCAGTGGAATTGCCGGAGGTGTATCACTAAGTACTTTGAATGTAATCGGAAATCGTTTCGGTCATAACGGCGCTTTGAGTATAAATAAATTGAAAAATATAAACTTAAAACTTCCGAAATTCGGCAGTAACAGCATTAAGAACTAATGGAAATATTATGAGTACAGAATCAGAAGGAAACCATTTTGATCACGGTGATCAATGGGAAGATGAGTTGATTTATGGACTTAAAAGCCAACGAAACCAGTGGGCGGTGGTAGCGATTGTTTGTATATTAATCACGCTCTTCTCTGTTTTAACGCTCTTTGCATTAGTGCCGTTGAAAACGATTGCTCCCATTGTTGTTGAGGTTGATAAGGCAACAGGTAGAGCAGAGATACAAACAATCTACGACGGCGATGTTCGCAACTTGAGTACTCAAGAAATTTTATCTCGATACTTTATCAATAAATATGTAATTGCTAGAGAGACATATGATAGAAATCTTGATCTTGAAGAGAATTATAACCTGGTGCAAGAGCTTTCTTCTGCTGAATCCTTCGCGGCTTATGCAAAACGATTCACTACCGGACACGCCGACAACCCTTTTTCAGTCTATGGCGATAACAGAGTAAAGGTAAAAGTTAACTCAATCGGGTTTCTTCGTGGTGATGCAGCCATGGTGAAGTATTCATTGACTGAGCAAAAAAAGCAGGAAGGAGATATTGAAATCTATTACAACGCAATTCTACATTACAAATTCGTTAACGTTCCTTCCCTTGAATCTGCAAGACTTAAAAATCCTTTAGGATTCAAAGTCGACGAATTTAGAAGAGACATTGAAATAGTAAAATGAACGAACTGGAGTGGAATATGAGCAATTTTAGATCCTGCCTGTCATTGTTAATTGTCAGCACTTTACTTGTGAATCCTGTTGCATTTGCTAACAAAATACCTACAAACGGGTCAGCAGATAAAAGGATAAAAACTGTTGCATACAATAAGAATAATGTTGTTGCCTTAACAACGCATTATGGCTATTCGACGTTGATCGAATTAGATGAGAGTGAAGAAGTGCTAAACGTTTCGATGGGGGATTCTATCGCCTGGACAGTTTTTAATACTGACAATAAGCTATTCATCAAGCCTATTGAAGAAAACGCAGATACAAACCTACTGGTTGTTTCTTCTAAAAGAACGTACGCATTCTCTCTCACAGCAAAGAAAACAAACAGTAATAGCAATAGTGACTTAACCTATATGTTAATGTTTAGATATCCGCAGGATGAATTCGCCGCTCAAAAGACACAGTCATTAAAAAGAAAGGAGAAAAAAAGACAACCTATAATTGTGATACCAACATCGGAAGTATCAAAAGGAGCGGTTAATATGGAGTATACCCGCAGAGGTTCAGATCTGATTGCTCCACGCCGTGTTTTCGATGACGGAAAGTTTACCTATTTTTCATTTAATGATTCAGCACCCATACCCGCAATCTTTGCAGTTGATAGTGAAAAGAACGAAACGCTGGTGAATTTTCACAAAAAGGACGGCTATATTGTAGTTCAGCGCATTGCAAAACAATTCGCATTGCGGCACGGAGGAGATATTACTTGTGTATTTAATAAAAAATTATTCCCAGTAATTGAAAAAATTCATAATATTGAACATAGTGCAAGTCTGCCACTTGGCATCGATGGGGCATGAAATGGGTATAGATGACGATAGTGAAAATGAAGAATCTATAACTCAGGTTGGAACGAAAACCAAGAAAAAACCTATCCCTGTATATTTTATATTGTTTGTTCTTGCTGCTCTGGTGATCATAGCAATTTCAATGACTATAGATAGTGATAATGAAGACAGCAATTCAGGAGTATCGTTTACTGATGAAGATTATAAAGTAACCAATATGCCTGTACCATCAATGCCGAAAAATGAAACGCCTGCAATGCCTACAGTTACGAAAGATGAATCAAATCATATTTATGATATACCAAAAAAACGAACTGCAGAAGAGAATATTCAAGCTCGAAAATCTAGAGATCTTGCAGAACGCCGCAGAAGATCACCTCTCGCAATGGTAAACAAAAGAAGAAGCAAGTCAGAAGACAAAATCACACCACGGTCAGAAGCAAATAAGCGTAGAGAAAAGCTACAACTTGATACCATGAACGCAGTCGCTTCATTATCACAAGGTAATAATGAAGAGGGTAATGAGAGTCCCGCAAGCCTAAGAACACCCGGTGTTCATAATGTACAGGCTAGTTATGTTTTCGATAGGAACTTCAAATTGCTTCAGGGCAAAATAATACCCGCAATTTTAGAGACGGCGATAAACTCAGATCTAGCGGGAATGCTTAGAGCGATTGTCAGTGAAGAGGTCTATTCAGAAAATGGAAACGTACTATTGATACAAAAAGGATCGAGACTGATCGGAGAATATAGAAGCGGAATCATGAGAGGCCAAAGTAGAGTATTTGTAATTTGGTCACGTTTGGTCACACCTAAGGGAATTGATATAAAAATGGATTCTCCCGGAACGGATACATTGGGCCGTGCCGGACTTACTGGTTATGTAGATGCCCATTTTTTAGATCGTTTCGGATCTAGTATCATGTTGAGTCTGATTAGTGGCTTTGCTCAAAGTAACGCATCAAACAATGAACAACGTGAATCGATAGCGGATAGTTTCAACAAGAGTTCTGAAATTGCTATTGAAAATGAAATCAACATCACTCAGACAGTTCATGTAAATCAAGGCGAGAGAATTAGCGTGTTTGTTGCTAAAGATCTAAACTTTAAACAGGCAATTATCTTTGCACAGAAAGCAAAACGGTTTGAGAAATAATGAATAATACAGCTTTGAATGTTGAACTCAGAGAGATAAAGAAATATTTGGAAGGTGATAATGTTACTGAGGTCTCTATAAACAGACCAGGAGAATTGTTTGTTGAAGATGACGGTGAGATTAAATGCTATGCGGCACCTTCATTAACGTACAACAAGCTGCAGTCACTTGCCACCCTGATTGCCAGTAGTAACGTACAATCAATCAATGAAGCGAATCCTACCCTATCAGGCACGTTGCCCGATGGTGAGCGGATACAGATTGTCATACCCCCGTGCGTAGAGAGTGGAACTGTCTGTATGTCAATTCGTAAGCCCGCATCTCGGACGTTCAAAATGGAAGACTATCAACAAAATGGAGCATTTGATGAGGTTAAAATTTCTGATGGCAAAGAGATCACAGATGAAGATTCAGATCTTTGTAGCTTGCTTAGTCAAAATAAATTATATGAGTTCATTGAAAAAGCCGTGAAGTATAAAAAAAATATTCTGGTATCCGGTGGAACAAGTACCGGAAAAACTACGTTTGCAAATACTCTAATAGAACTAATCCCCGCAACTGAACGACTGATCACTATTGAAGACACCCGGGAGACAATTTTATCTCAACCCAATAAAGTGCATCTGCTGTGCTCAAAAGGACAACAAGGAACAAGTAAAGTCGATGTTAAAGATTTGTTAGAAGTTTGCTTACGCTTAAGGCCGGATCGTATTCTATTGAGTGAGCTTAGAGGTGAGGAAGCATTTAGTTATCTGCGTGCTGTGAATACCGGTCACCCTGGATCAATAAGCACTCTTCACGCAGACACCCCTAAAGGCGCTTATGAGCAACTGGTTTTGATGGTTACTCAAGCCGGTTTAGGACTGAAGCGAGAGGAAATATTAGAATACATTCACTCGGTTGTTGACGTGGTAATACAGTTAAAGCGGATTAATGGAAAGCGACAAATATCTGAAGTTCATTTTGAACATTATAAACATGTGTAATAAGAATGTTTTCACAATTATCCATATTTCAACGAATAGCCGCCTATTTCATTCTATGTATATGCGGTCTATTTTTTTGGTCCTATATTTCTTCGGCTCTATTTTTTAGTCTTGTTGGTCTTCCTGATTCTGAAATCAGGCCATGGAGCATTATAAAATACTATCAATACAACAGTGAAAACCCTGCGGTAATGGGGAAAATAATAGCCTCAGTGATAATACCTCCAGTCGTTGCGGTAATAATGTTTTTTATCACCCTTATCAAAATTGAATCGCTATATGGAAATGCCAGATTTGCAAAATATCATGAAATAGCAAAAGCAAAGTTGTTTAGCGGTAATGGGATACTACTTGGTAAACGAGGGGATAAGTTCATCGGTGATGATGGTACAGAGCATGTATTGATATCAGCGCCAAGCAGATCTGGGAAAGGTGTAGGCATCGTAATACCAAACCTCCTGAACTGGGATCACTCTGTTGTCGTGCTGGATATCAAGATGGAGAATTTCAAAGCAACGAGCGGCTTCAGGGAAAAACATGGCCACAAAGTTTTTTTGTTCAATCCTGCAGACATTTCTGGGGTAACTCATTGCTACAATCCGTTAATGGTGATTCCAACGGATACGCATTTCAGAGTAAATGAAATTCAAAAGGTGGCCAATTTTCTTGCACCCACGCCTTCACAAGGTGACCCCATGTGGTCATCAGAGGCAAGAAAGTTATTTCTGGCCACTGTCCTCTTTTTACAAGACACAGGAAAGCCGATTACACTGGGTGAAGTCTATCGTCTGATTAATGGTAACAAAGCAGACGATCTTGAGAAAATAATTGGAGATCATGCGAAAGATTTAGATCCAGCCTGTATTAGCAACTTCAACAACTACTTAGGCATGGGAGGAAAACAGCGGTCTGGTGTTAAATCAACGTTAACAAGTGCGCTGGATTTGTTTGATAACCCACTTATTGATGCGGCAACCTCTAAGAGTGATTTTTCTTTCTCAGATCTTCGTAAAGAAAAAATAAGCATTTATGTAGGGGTAACCCCCAACAATCTGGCTAGACTAAAACCATTACTCAACTTATTTTTTCAGCAGTGCATAGACCAGAACACGCAATCATTACCCGATAAATCCACTGAGCCA
>JBEVXT010000840.1:0-5698 GCA_040505955.1 Sedimenticola sp.
CCAGGCGGCAGATATTGGGCTCTTCACCACACAGGGCGGTGCGTGCGTAGTTGAGGGCGCGGCTGCTCAGACGCTTGCCGCGAAGCGGATCTTCGATCAGACCCGAGGTGTAGGCGCCGTAAAGGTTGGCGCCCGCAATCAGTATACCGGTGTCATTGGGAGAAGCTTCAATCAGGCTGTCGAGCAGCAGCAGATAGGCGGGAGCACCGGCACGCACGGTATCCGGATTGATCTCGTAGCTCCCTTCACCGCCGGTGATTGCTTTCAGTCTTGAACTTTCGATTACACAGGAGGAACTCGATGCAAAAATCATTATCTATCGACCCGGCAAAATGCACTGGGTGTTTACAATGCGAGGCTCTGCCCCGTGGCCGTATCATCGTTGTTGACCGGAGTGCTATCACATGAATTTTCAGAGTGCTGGATTGATCCGTCTGGATGACAGAGAGCTTCTGGAGAGTCAGCATCGACCAAACCACCCCAGAGATCGCCGCCACCATCACCCCGCCAGCCAACGCAGCTGGTTGGCACAACAGCGACCCCACCCTCAGTTTTGCCTGTAGCGATGCCCTTAGCGGCGTTCTCAGTTGTAGCGAGCCTATCGTCGTAACCACAGAAGGCCAGACCCAAAGCTTCACCGGCAGCGCCATCGACAATGCAGACAACAGCAGGGATGTTGGCGTTAGCATCAACCTGGACAAAACCCCGCCAGTCATTACCGCCACGGTGGAACCACTGCCCAATACAGCGGGATGGCAGAACAGCGATGTACAAATCAGTTTCGTATGCAGCGATACCTTGAGCGGCATAGCAAGCTGCCCTGATCCTGTCTTGATTAGCAGCCAACCAGATAATTACGCGTACAGCGATTGAAAATGCAGGCAACACCACCGATACCACTATTACCCTCAACATCGACAAGAGCAGAGGCACCATCCTCCCGGTTCTGACCCCAACTTACTCTCACCGGCCTTGCGTGTTCTCTATAGGTTTCCTATGATTGTGTGCCGATAAATCGACAGGAACGGCAAGGATGTCCCTCTGTACTGCAGAGCACCATCACAATTCACCCCCTGAATCCCGCGTATACCAGCGCCGCCAACCCGAGCGCACTGCCACCTATCAGGTGGTGCAGCACCACCTGGAGAGCTGGCTGGCCCAGCAGCGGGAGGCGTGTCCTGATAACGACCCGGTACCCCGATACGTAGAGCGGGATCTGCGAAAGTACCTGGAGTGCGGAATCCTGGCATGCGGCTTTGCCTACATGGATGTAGGTACTTAGCGTGAGCAGGAGCGGAAGCTGTGCCCGTGCCTATTGCGATGAGTGCGGTGAAGATTTCCTGATCGCCTACTCCTGCAAGGGACGAGGCGTCTGTCCCTCCTGTAATACCAAACGTATGGTGGAAACGGCCGCCCACCAGGTAGATCACCTCTTCCCGCAAGTACCGGTACGGCAGTGGGTGATCAGCCTGCCAAAGCGGTTGCGCTATTTATGTACAGGATGTACGGTATGCTGCGGGTGCATGGATGCACAGGAGTGGCGCTGATGCAGGATGCCGATCTGGCCGGGCGTCTGCTGCGGATCGCCTTGCGGGTCATAGAGCGCACCCTGCGGGAGCAGTGCCCCGATGCACCAGCGTCAGCCAGGTACGGCGGCGTCACCTACATCCACCGCTTTGGTTCGGCCCTCAATCCCCACCTGCACTACCACAGCTGCATGATCGACGGGCTATTCGCCCAGACAGAAGAGGGGTTGCAGTTCTATGAAGTCACCGGATTGAGCAGTGAAGTGATCCAGCAAGCCCAGGAGAAGATCAGGAAGCGAGTACTTCGACTGTTCGTTCGGCGTGGAGTGCTCTCGGCGGATGACGCCGAGCAGATGCAAACCTGGCACAACGGAGGTGGCTTCTCCCTGAATGCCGAGGTAAGAATCGAAGCGACAGACCGCCAGGGGCTGGAGCGGTTGTTTCGCTACTGCGCCCGGCCGATCTTTGCAGGTGATCGGCTACAGTGGCTGGAGGTGGGCGAGATGCTCATCTACCAACTGCCCAAGCCCCAGCATGACGGTCAGACTCTGCTGCGGCTGACACCGGCAGAATTTCTTGACCGGATCGCCCTCCTGATACCACTACCACGGCGACACCGGCACCGTTACCACGGGGTGTTGGCACCGAACTCGCCACTGCGAAAACAGGTCACCGAGAGGGCTGGACTGCCGGTGATCGGTGACGCGGTGGTGAGTGAGGAGATGCCAAAGGCAAGCGCTGGGGAGGGCGGTGAAGAGGTAACCGGCAGCCTCTTCGCCTCGGTCTGGGCGATGCTGCTGGCGAGGATTTATGAGATCAATCCGCTGGTCTGCCCAAGGTGCGGTAGCGAAATGAGGATCATCGCCTTTGTTACTGAACGGGAACCGATCGGGCGCATCCTGCGGCATATCGGTGAGCCGGATGTTGCTCCGGTGATCACGCCCGCCCGTGATCCACCCGATTTCTCTCTGGAGCTGGATCAGAGTTTGGCGTGGTCTGATGACGTGACAGAGCCAAACCCGGAGTTCGAGTATGACCAGACGGTGAGTTGGTAGTGGGTCTGGGTCAGACCGATCACATCATGCAGGTGCAAAATCCGCAGGTCACTTCAGGACCTGCGTGATTCCCCTTGTGCTGCTTATCTCTGTTAGCCGGGTATGAGGCCTCCAAATTCGGTTCCTGGTGTCCAAACGGTCTCTTCCAGCGTGTTCACCACATGACTCCCGCCAGGATTCGATTTCTTAGGGTACGAATATCCCTTTTTGTGAGGTGGAAATTGATTGACTTTGTGGGTTGAAATTCCTATCCTTAAATTCCTATCCTTTCTATCGTCTTTGTCCTATACGCATAATCGTTGTTTTATATAACTTCCGACTATTTTTAAATTGAAGTTTTCTACTGCCAGAGTGTATTCACCGGAACCGCATAACAATTGTCTTGAGTCAGCGGCAAGGTGTTATTGCCACAATAGAGCAAGATGCCGCCCTGAAAACGCTTGCCTGCCTGAGCAGCCAAACGAGCCAAACCTGCACTGTCCTTTGGGTTGACGCTGGCTGCTTTCTTTACTTCTACTCCCCAAAGCTGTTGACCACGTTCTATCACCAGGTCAACTTCTACCTGGTCTTTATCGCGGTAATGGCTGAATTTAAAATCACTGCCTATCCAGCTGGCCTGACAAATAAGCTGCTGAACGACAAAACTTTCTAATACAGGGCCAAAATTGCTTTTATGGTTATTCCAGTCGTCGGTTTTTAACCCGCCTAGTGTAGTCGCAAGGCCGGAATCAATAACGTGTACTTTGGGTGTCTTCACCAGTCGCTTGGACTGGTTACGATGCCAGGCGGAAAGTCTGCGCACTAAAAACAGGCGTTCAAGTATGCTCAAGTATTTTTCAGTGGTCTCCCGGGTCATTTTTAACTCATTAGCCATGCTACTGACATTGAGTAAAGTGCCTGTCCGGTAGGCCAGCATTTCCATCAAGGCGAGCATTTCATCTTCATCCCGAATGGCCGCAATATCTTTAACATCGCGCTGAATAATGGCATTCAGATATTGCCGATGCCATTGTCTGGCTCTGGCAGCCGAGCGAGTATTCGGTTCTGGGTAGCCGCCCTGACATACAGCTTCAGCGACACCTTCAATAACACTTTGCTCTTCAGAGATTTGAGGAGCTATTTTTTTACTAATCAGAGCGCTAAGCAGGGAGTTTTCACTGCGATGTTTCTCTTGTTCCGTTAATGGAAACAGATTTAGTACTTCAACTCTTCCTGCCAGGGATTCTTGTACCTTTGGCAATAGCAACAGATTTGCCGAGCCTGTCAGTAGAAAGCGACCCGGTGTTCTGCGCTGGTCGACAGCAGCCTTGATAGCTGGCAATAATTCAGGTGCTCGCTGCACCTCATCTAAAATCACTTGTTCTGGCAAGCCCTGAATAAACCCCGTAGGGTCTTGTTGCGCAGTGTTCAGTAGTGTGCTGTCGTCAAAGCTGATGTAGGAATAATTAGGGCAGTATTCCCTGGCTAATGTGGTTTTACCCACCTGGCGAGGCCCGAGTAAGCAGACGACTGGAGTATCGCTTAGTGCTTCCAGTAGTAGTGGGGCGATAACTCTTGGGAGTAAGGATTTAGCCATAGCGTCCAGGTGCTGGTTATGTTGTCGTCTAATTGACTGCTATATTACCGTCTAATTGCCTGATTTAAAAGGGCGCTAAGTGAAATACTTAAATTCTAGCGTGTCGATCACATCGACACATCAGGCTATTATGTCGATATAATTGAAAAACATCGATATGTTAGGATTTGTTGGTACTGAAAGAAAAGGGGCTGACAAGATTATGTATACATATTTTGATTTTCTAACCATATTTTTGCGTTACGTATAGAAAGTATAGTTTTAAGGTGCCTGTTATCCGTCTAATTGACTGCTACTCTATCGTCCAATTGCTTGTTTCAAATATCGTATCATTGGGAAGCTGGGAGCTAACTTCTCAAAAATGACAATTTTTGATCAAGACAAAAACAGTGCTCTCATATTTTATGAAATTTTAGTGGTGAATTATTGAGCTGTTGAGAGACACAGAGAAATAGGGTTCGCGCAGCTAAATGGTCAGGTTTTTATGTAACACTTAAAGTAATATTGTTATTTTTTATTATTAAATAAATCAAGTAAAACATATAGTTATAGATTTAAATCAAGTCCTCTCCTGCCTTCGCTCCTATTGACACCACATCAGCACCATCACGCACCGCTTCGAGATAATCAGCCCAGCTCTGCATCATTGTGGTTCTCTCAGATAAATAGATCGACCGGTTATAGGCTCTAGAAGTGGCTGTGCCTGTTAGGTGAGCCAACTGAGCTTCAATGACCTCTTGTTTCCAGCCCTGCTCATGTAAGATAGTGGATGCCGTAGCTCTGAACCCATGAGCCGACATCACATCAGCAGAATAGCCGAGTTTTCTCAGCAGGTTGGTCATGACGTTTTTAGATAGTGGCTTGCCAGAATCGCGCTCATTTGGGAATACATACGATGAATAACCTGTTATCTCTTGAACTGCCTGTAAGTGCTCGATGACTTGATCAGCCAGGGGAACCAGATGTTCCCTACCGCGCTTCATATCTTCAGCAGGAATGACTAGTATCTTTTGATCAAAGTCGATGTAATCCCACCGAAGGTTTCTAATTTCTCCAGGTCTCAGGAATAACCTGGGAATGAGCTTCAACGCCTCAGCAGTGCAGTAGCTGCCTAAGTCTGAATTATCGATATCACGGATCAATTGACCTAAATCCTTAGATCGAGTAATTGCCGCACGATGTTCAACCTTCGGCATGGGTTTAAGAATATCGCTAAGGGGTAAACCTTGAGCTGGATTATTACGTGTAAACCGGTGAGCCAGTGCATAACCGAAGATACGGTTGATCACCGAGAGTATAACGGGAGCTTTGCGAGGATGACCTCCTTTCTCAATTGACAGCATCACTTCCGTAATATGCCCTTGATCGATAGCATCAACCGACAGCTTACCGATAGACTTCAACTCTTGCTCGATCCATCGTTTTACCTTCTTTGCGTGATCAGAAGACCTAGAGCACATCGCCTGCGAGAAAATGTAACCTTGTATCGTATTCGCACTGAGCCGCAAAGTTAGACAATACATCTGACACGCCATAATTTG
>JBEVXT010000841.1:0-3562 GCA_040505955.1 Sedimenticola sp.
CCCTCATTTCACTGCCGCAGGCTACACAACAAACAGGCGTAGAGGTATGGTCGTTGTCGGTCACTGGGCCTCTACTCCCGGCGACCCCTTCCCGTTTCCCGACGCGCTGCCCGTCAACTTCTTCGCCCGACACCCGCGTTGCCAGTGATCGGAAGCACCGCATTGGAAACAGTGGTCACATTTCTCCGTGTTACCCGTGTCGACACATTTCTTGCAGCCCTGCCGCCGTCTCACTCGATCGCCTGTTGGCTGCTTTCCGTCCTTTACGGTAGTATTGTCAAAATGTCGCCTGAGAGACGCGATCTCTGCTCGCAGTTCTTCCATCTCACTTTTATTCCCCTTTGATTTCTGTTCGTACTCAATCTGATGAACATTTGGTTGACGTGGCCGTTCAATTTTTGTCTTTCGCTCGTTGTCGAGGGCGCAGATTAAATTCAGAGTCTGTAGTAACTCCTCGTCACTGACTCCACGCTTTGCCAATGTGGTCTGGAACTCATAACGTACACTGTCTTCACGGAGTCCAGTTGATAGAGAGCGGATCGTCATGCTCTTAACTAGCTCGGGATCATACTTCATACCGGCGTCCTTCTGCTTCGATGCGAATAGCACCTGTTGCCGGAGATCCAGTGCTCGGATTAGAAAATCCTGCGCAGTCTCTTCCGAGGTCTGTGACAAATTACATAACTGTTGATACAGTTCAGTTGGAGACTTCTCCCTGTAATAGGAACGAATTAAAGTGTTCAGTGTTGCCAGATCGAGGTCGTCGCGCCCTTCCAGGTAACTCTTCAACCTGTTCCCCGGCTGTATCGCGCGCAACACCGCTTCCACGATTTCTGTGTCGGAGTGTCCCTTTGCTACTGCAGTATCAACCTGGCGGAGGTAACTCACAAAGCTGAGTCCTGACTTGAGGTCGCCAATCTGACCGGTTATCTTCAAGTCTTTCCTCCAAATGGCTGGCACATGCTGAGCCACATATCCCTCTCTCCCGGCAGTCAACCAACGTTCTAACTGGTCAAGACGACTGTCACGGTCTTCTGCATCTGATAGTTCCTCAAAGCAGTCATCGACTACCCCTACCAACCTTGGCCGGTCCAGGGTTGCTGCATCGCAGAGCGGTGCAACACGCGTCGCCACTTTTCTTAACACTGCCAGATCCGTGGTCCCGTACAGTCGGGCTTTTACTGCCAACACCGCCTCTGCAAAGCTGTTATCATCCATGTCGTGATCCCGGACGAGCCCCCAAATTGTTACCCGAGACTGGGATGCTGCAATGCAGGAAGAGAGAATGATGATTAAGAACAACGCTTTCTTCATCGAATCTTTGTTAAAATGGCGCAAAACATGTTACGATGCGCATATAAGGGTATACAACATCACTGAGACACATGTTGTGACAACTCGTCGCTGGCCACACGCAGCAGTTCACCCCCAGATATCAAGATACTTGTAGTATGAGCAGCATGCCTCACACCTTCAAATGTGGACTACCGCATGTGCCCCTTCACGAATATGAGCCACAACATGCATCCCACACGGCAATAGCCATCATACATCTGGCATGGTGATCCTCTGTAATGTCATGAAATGCATGGCCTTTCACCAGTGTGAACGGTGATGCATGGCATATAATAGGTAATACAGTGAATCACCACCAAGTGTACAGAATGATTCATCAGTATGAATGGAGTAATGAGTGATTGAATAGACGAATGAGCGAATGTCACGGTATAATGTAAGTATGGGTGCACTCTCCTTTGGACATAGGATAAAGTATCAGGCTAATGTATGTGAATTTTCACCAGTATGAATTCGGAAATTCACAGTATAAATGCAGGTAAGTGTGTGTTCTCCAGTATGAATTCGCGAGTATGTGGATATTCTCCAGTATGAATTCGTGTGTGTAGGATGTTCTCCAGTATGAATTCGTATGTATAGGATCTTCACCAGTATGAATTCGCGAGTATGTGGATATTCTCCAGTATGAATTCGTGTGTGTAGGATGTTTGTATGTGACCTCCAGTGTGCATAAGCAAGTCTATGGGTGTTCACCTGTGTGGATAAGCAACTCTACCATGTAAATGTAAGTATGTGTGTGATCTCCAGTGTGCATGAATAAATTCACCAAGGTCAATGTGGATACTTATTATCATCCACCTTCAACAGTTAGTTATTCAATACACATAGGTGTGATGTATAAAGTGTCTGTCTATTCAATCCTATGATCATCGGACAAGGGTTGTATTTATGTACATGTAACAATAAAATTAAATCCACTAGAACTCTTCCGATATTCAAACATCATGAGTATATATGTGGCTGATTCGAGAAAGCAGGCCTTTAGTTTATGTAACAAGTATATCTCCAGATAAGCTTGCACATCTGTGCAATCCAATCAAGGACTACCCTTATTACCATTCAGATTATGATATCTCCACCTTGCTTGGCAAGCACCACAAGATTATTATTAAGCGATACGTCTCCGGCAGCAGATCAATATCCAGCTTTCAACCAAAACCGCTTTCAAAATCACCAGCACATACACTCCCGTCCAATCAACACTCTCGATAGATTATATAGAGGCCGTATAATTAAGCAAGGGAGGCAATCCATTATGGACAATTTCTAATAGGGTTCCACAAAAATGACCATTCCTCTGGTACATTATATTTAAAGGTAATTTCGTGCTCGGCGTAAACCCAGATCCACCTGCACATCGGCGCAGTTCGATCATGGTCTTCCCCGTTCACAACCAGAATAACTTTACCACTAGTAGTCACTTATTTCACAATGCCAACCTTCTCATAAATTCATACGTCTCCTAGATCAATCTCAACGAGATGGTTCAAATGAGCAAGAACACGAAAAATCTCCGGTGCACTATTATCAATTATGCGAAACCACAACCATGAGTCAATAGTATGCACCTAAACAGTTTTACGATTACACAATGAAACTACCACCTAGATTCTGGGGTGGTTTGCATATTCACCAACAGTTACCATGGTCACAAAAACAGAAGATGTAGTTATTTCAAGCAGCCACATTCAAATCTGTATTATAGATTAACATTTTCCTAATCTAAAGGTGTCTTGATTTCACACTCGTCTACAGCGGAAATGATGTTTGTTTATTGGTAGTGGTGCATACAAGTTCCGGTTCAGATCCCGTGTTTGACATGGACCAGGGGAGGTAACTCCAAGAAAATGGTTTCAATCAGTCTCGATAAAATACAAACTTCGGAGCTTATTTATGCATGGAAAAGTGCCGATGTATCTTATACCCTGCATTTGCAAACACATGGTGTACAGTAGTAAATTCAAAGCAATAGTGTCATACGCTGCAAAATGTACAATTACCCCACCCATCGTCGGAAACAATGGGAAGCACGTGGTACTTTCAGTGTCAAGTTACACCAATAAACAAATGAGTTGGACCATTACACTTAGCCATTATGGGGAATATGTGTTTATAGTTTCAGAAACCCATAAAATGACCCAATACCTGCAATGCAGGAAGAGAGAATGATGATTAAGAACAACGCTTTCTTCATCGAATCTTTGTT
>JBEVXT010000842.1:0-4065 GCA_040505955.1 Sedimenticola sp.
AGCCAAATTTGTTTTGGAAGTTTCTCCAACTTTCAATATTAATTATATAGTGAACATATCAGTAATTGTCAAAATGATGACCGGAGGTGTAATGAAACGTTTTACTGATATCGATTCCATGTGTAAACTAGTTGCGTTTTGATAAATATCGAAAAGGGCATACTGTATGTGCCTATGGCTGTATGAAATGTTTTATTTGACGTATAGATTCGTTGCTTTTATTTATTTATAAACATAATTTGTTAGCGAATCAGAATCTCTTCCAATATGACAGTGATGTCAAAACATGCAATTCAGCGGAAGTAATTTAATTAAATGTAATGAAAGCCCTCAGGGGCCCTAAACTATATATTCCTTATCTAAATATAGCAACCGCCCTGCGTCGGATTCGCACACTCCATCTTACATACAGTGGTGTTTGAGGTTTTGTTCCAGGTGTTTGTGTTTACCGTTCGTTTGCTGCACGTTTGATGTTCGTTATGATACGTTTGCGAGACGTATGTCGCGCGTGTTCGTTTTTTTCCGTTTTCATAGCAATGCGTAGAGTGTTTATACTGATTGGCTAATTAGATGAAACGCTTGTGTCACAGAAAAACTGCTCTATTACATCGAAAAAGCTCGGAAACTTCACATTTTCAAGAACGTCCATCTCGTAAATGGTTAAAAAGACGATCGTTTGCTACACGAGTGCGCTACATTTGCTGCACGTTGCGGTTGTGTTTTTGGGTGGCACAGACACACAGTCAAACACCACTACACCACCGCTTGCTGTAATACTGCCAGCGGTTATAAAACCGCTGGGCAGTAACTCAATGTGTATACTGTAAATCAAATAGCTTTATTGGTTGAGCGTGAGCTGTGCTCAGGCTCGGCCAATCAAGCTGTTTGGTTGAGAGTTCACAGTACCAGTAGATGCTAAAGATAGTTCCCAATAACCGATCATTGGCAAGATTAATGCAAGCGGTAGCGAGTGTATAGATCACCTCCCAATCTCCTTGTAACTATAAGAACAGCCGTCGTCGAGCGCGCATTATTCTGTGTCGCCGTCGAGAATACTCCTGTCTATGAAATGGCCATTATTTTGTCGATTATTGTTCTTGGTAGTGGGGGATTGCGGCTCATCACACCTTCATGCCTCACACAGGACAGTTACAGCCCACATATCAATATAAATATTATATAAATGAATAACATTATACATAGTGTATTAATGTCAACATACAATGAATCACTCAACTACCAAGCATACAAGACAGTACAAAGATTAAACAAACCATTCAAAACATGAGGTTTTAGGAAAATTACCATCATGTTCCATTACCCCTAGTCATCAAAGCGACGAATCGACATGCCAATGACTACCATGTGTATGTTTTAAAATGCTTCTTTGACTGGATAATTAGTGATTATAAGACGAAACGTCTTTCCACAAACTGACCTTCGAATGCAACATCACATTCTTTGTATCTGAGGAGAGAAGGAGGCTGTGATCCACATTGTTCCAGATAGTAAACATCTGCACTATTTGGACGTCACTCAATGATTGAACATTCCCGTGTATTTGTCACACGTGTGAATGTGTCCTTTTGAAGACGTTGAGTATACATTGTACCGACGTTACAACATGTTAAATGTATCATGAAAACAGGACCCGATGTAAAACGGAATTTACAGATGTCAAATGCCATCCATCATTATTGTTGACTACGAAAATAACTCCAAACAAAAAACTAGTAGTAGTGGCTAGTAGGCGCCATTTCTGCCGTCACAGCCACACACAAACTTGGCTTCACTTGCTGTATGATGAGACAGTAATACATTTTCATAGTCATAGTTTGACGGCGATGCAACTTGCCAGTTTAGTAAAAACTGGCAAATAACATTGGCGCCAAATTGTGACTGGTTAAATCCATGTTTACCATGTCCTGATATCATAATAGCACATTAGTTTAACAACGCGTGTAACCCTAGTTTCCATATATAAATGAGTGTAACATTATGTGGTATGTGTGTATACCGTTCATCCATGCATTTATGTAACCATAGATAAACCAGCAGTAACATTATAGACCTGCTTCATCTGATAGTTGGGGTGATGTGTTGCTTTCTTCTGTTGTATTTACACAATAGGGTATGAGCGTTTTTACAGTCTCTGTCTGCTTAAGGGCGATGTGTTTCTGTTCGTACATTTACCGATAATATTGCATACCATATTGCGTACTTTGTCCCTGATACCATGTGACATGAGACAATAAATAGAGAAAATGAAGAAGTAACTGAAGTAGACCACAATGTCTATTCCAACCAACGCCATCTTTACTGTCTCGTAAGATACGAAGTTGATGCCGGTTGAGATTCGAATGGAATTCAGACATAGTATGATGCCCATCGATGATTCAACAGCACACACGATGCCTGCTGTTAACAACACAACGATACTCAACGACCTTCGTTGCTTTTCTCTATTGGAATCAACAATCTTCATCGCCTTTAGAGACTTATTTGATACACTCAAAGCTCTTGTTAGACCTAGTGTGAACACAATTAACAGTGCACACGGAATGAGCTGGACAAAACTAAAACGACACCATGAAAACAGTGCTTCGTAGAGAACTGGTTGTTGAATCCAAGATGCATATTGGATTTGACAGGTCTCAACTATTTCGGATAGATTACTGAAACTGTTGATCCGCAATCCAATGGCCACGAAATGTACATCAAAGAAACGGCAAACGTGCATGATGATAGCAAGAGTATATGCAAAGGTAATAATAATCGCTGATTTGGCTGTTGTAAAATGTGATTTTGCTATGAATGGTTTCGCGACACAGAGATATCTTTGTACCGATAAGGCGACCGTGAGCCAGATTGACGCCGTGTGTGGGATGGCGGACAGTCTCTCCAAAACGGACATCGTGGAACAGGATGAGAGCGGCAGGTAACCGTGATTGGTACGGCTGACGGAATACATGTACCCGAACTCCGGAATTGATACAGCTATACATAGTATATCTGCTACAGCAATAGCCACCATCAAACTACACGAAGCTCTGTTCATTGTCGTTGCAGTTCGCATCTGTTTACACATCACATACATAAATCCCGCGGTTGGAATAATAAGAATTCCAGCCACAATGGGTATCGCGTACTTGTAGGTTGAAACTACGAATCGAACATCACCATATAGTTCTAAATTGTTTTCATCAGCTACGGCTTTGTTTGTATGGTGTATTTTATCATTAGTTGGTGGCATCCAGAAAAGATGCGACTCAGGTGGAATAAGGTTTGCCTGTCCCGAACCTAAAATATCTGGATGATGTGTAGTATGCGTTTGTATCACTGGTTGCTGCATTTTCCCGGTCCGTAATTCGAACGGCGGGGTAAATGGCGTGGATGTCATCGCCGTAGCAGAGGCTGAAACACATAAACATAATTATTATAATCCATGTAACTCCCTGCAACCCATAACATATTACGGCGGCACTGCTGTACCCCCGTAATGAACTGACCTGGCACTTAGACTTTATAGCGGATACAATGCCGGTGTCAGTTGGTATAGGCTCATCAGGTGAGGCTAGGAAACGACTATGAATTCCTTGCGTTCACAAGCCAAGCTAGATAAACTAAATATAAAAGACGCTGACATAGTAGTTTACGTAGCCAAGCTTGATAAACTTAATAAAACAAACACACAGTAACGGCATGTGACGTGTTACAAGCAATGAAATGTTAGAGAAGATTGAACAGTGCCTGATAAATATTTTGTAGGTACTTGTAGATAAATCACATGGTAGTGTATCACCGAAATGATATTGAAAACTAGGGATAAGATTGGTAAACGAAGTCGAAAATTGGCAACATTTGTAGAAAATGTTAGAAAAGCTCAGTTTTGCTGTAATATCAATATCAATATATAAGGTCACAACATTTCAACATTTCAACTTAATGTCTGATATGATTTGACTGTTTAATGGCAAAGGCAAATTTTGATATGCGCGATCGAAAATTATATAAACAGTACATATATTGATCTACACTGTTTGCAAACATAGGCCTCTACAGAGG
>JBEVXT010000843.1:0-9538 GCA_040505955.1 Sedimenticola sp.
AACCGGGGCAGCGCCGTCCAGCTGCTAGTAAAATCGAATGTGTAACTTAAACTCTGTGAGTTTTTGTCTTGACTCTGGGGTCCACTTTACTTCCTTTATTCGCATCCATGCCCGTTGTTAAATTAATAATAAACTTATCAGACACAGTCGCGCTTGTTTGGCAACCTTGCGTGTTAGCAAATGGTGGCTCAAAAGTAATTAGTGCATAATCCTCATAGGCTTGGACTTTTGTAATATATCGTTCTAAAGGAATCTGATCAGAAGCCGCAAATAAATTATTGCAATATAAAACTAAAAATGTATTTATTACTATAATTTTTAAACTCAGCTTTTTTATTGATTTCATATGATTTCTCTTTTCAGTTTTTAAATATTCGAGAAAGACCGAGACACTCATCAAATGGTTCACCTAACATGATGGGTGTCCCTATCATCCTCCAATCTGGTGCCAGCTTTCGCTTGGCGCACTGGGTGTCCTTGTGTTGCCTGTTTCAAATTAAAGGGTACTGACCCCTTTTTACTTGTTGCGCAGTTTTGCTGATTGGGATGCGGATCCAAATTAATTAGCACACTATTCCCATATTCTGGTCCAGATAAAATACTTACAATCCGTGCTGACTGAACTTCACTTGAGTGTACAAATCCCGCAAAAATCAATAGCGCAATAAAGCTAAAAATTCGCATGATGTTAGAATTCTCCATGTGGGCCTCTGAAAATTGTATTACCGCATTACTGGCTCTGGAGAACTTCTCGCCAAAACCCCGAAAAAATCACTTGACAAATAGAAAACAAGCCCTGTTCCGACCAAACCAGTATGTAATACACCGATTTATCACTCCAGTGCCAAGCAAATAATAACTCAAGCCCCATCCTCTCATCCTATTGTGCTGGAGCCGCTGAACAAAATTAAAGGGCTCTGACCCCTTAAGTTGCTAATTGTTCAGCTTTCTAAACACATCAGGATTCAGTATCAAACTACCCTTGTTGTTCTTAATGCTTAAATCATCCAGTCTGACTGGAATATCAGAACCAATATTTTCAGATAAAAAATTTATTTCATATTCTATATACGATGGCAAGCAGGTCGAACATCGTAATACTTTTTCAATGGAAACAATGCTACCAACCGGAAGATCTCGCCTCATAAGCACTTCGGGACCACCAAAACCGGGCTCAACTGTCACAACAAATACTTCTATAACTTTTTTGTAATTTTGGTCAAGAGTCACCCCATGCACAACCAATGGAGCTAGCGTCTCAAAGCGATTACCAATCAGTCTTGAGTACTGCATATGACTGCTTACATCTTCATACTCAGATTTAGAATAACAGGCTGGCAGCAAAAAAATGACAAAACATACCAATACTAATCTCAACACAAGTTAACGCCTCTTCTAATGAGCATGCTTAAATGGCACTTGGTTAACACCGAATAAATTGAATGGTGTATTTATTAACTCTTTTCCAACCGAATACACATAAACAAAAGGCATAGACGGGATATTAACTAGAAGGTCTGGCATGCCTAATCCATTTACAGCATGGTTAACAAATGCGTCATGATCCGTACCAAAAGTATGCCCCCCTGGCCAATAATCATCTATGAACTTCCCGACTCCAGGTTTTGGCCCTGGATAAACATAATCATGTCCTCGTCTCCCTACAGTATAGATGTGATCTTTTGGCCGAAACCAACCTGATCCCTTTGTTGGATCTTTTGCATCTGATGTAGATGTAGATCTCATCGAATTGGCTGCATTCGAAAACAGATAACTAAAGGCTACCGTAGTTGCCCCATTTGCAAAGATGGGTACGCTTGACGTGCATCGTCGTACCGATGGCACTTTTCCCTTGATACAACAACCAGTTGCGAGGGGTTTTCCTTTGGTGCAACTCTGTTCTGGTGATTTTTTTCCTTGAAGCGGTTTTGGCTCGGGTGTTGCCGGTTCGGTGCTTTGTTGCCGGACATAAGCCGCAATCTGGCACAGCCAGGCCAGCCGCCACAGGTAGATGAGCTGTGAAGCATCGAGCTGAATGAGGGTTTTAGTCTGGCCGTCCATGCCGGGTATTTTACGTGATGACGACCAGATCACAAAGGCTTCTGTTTTTAGCTGCTTTTTTCTGGTCTTTCAGGCCGCTAAAAGGCCGGAGATTACCTCCGGCTCTGATGATTATTTGTACTGCTTCCAGTACGGATAACCCACTCGATCATAATATTCTCTGGCTTTCATTCGTTCATCTGAGCCATTGCTTGAGTAGCCGTCTCCCCTGGGATTGTTCGCCCAGTTCATGATTTCGGACAGGTCTGCAATAAAGCCTCTGAGCACCGTTTCTGGCTCGATGCCATCTTGCTGGCACAACTCGATAAACTCTTCTGGCAGGTCGATTGTTATTTGATGTTTCATGTTCTTTTCTCCTGTGGCTGTTTACAGCCCAATAAGACTTACTGGACATGCAAAACCCCCAGCATCGCGCGCAGGACTGTCAAGGGCGGCGCGTCTTTTTGCGCCGTTTATATACCCTTGACAGTTTGAGCACGGTGCTACTCTGCCCGCATGTTCAGTCAGTCCATTTCCACCACAGCACTTGATTTAGGGAGGGCAGCTAAAGGGTGAACGGAAGACCGCGCGCTGTTTGCGCGGGCTGGAGCACCCTTTAGTTGACCGGGGTGGGCGGGCATTCAGAATGGGCCGGAAGCTGAGTCGCGATAGCGGGCGAAGATCACCGGGCCAACCGTGCGCAGCACACCTTATGGAGCGATAGCGACCGGCCATTTACACATAACGCTGATTATGCGGCGCAGCGGACAGTTAGCCTGTGCAGCCGACCGAGGTACGAGGGAGAGTTGCACAGGATAATTGCGCATAATCCCGCGTTATGTTACTTGGCAGCCATTGCCCCCTTGAGGGGGATGGGGGGTGATCTCTGGTAGCGACAGTAAAGCCGTTTTTTGGCTTTTCTGTTGCTGCCAGATAAACAAGCCCGCATCACGAGCGATAGCTGGTGTGCACAACCGCGAACCAGGGATGGTGAGCGTCTCGAACTGTGCGATGAACTTGAACGAAGTCGGCCATGGATGGCCGTCCCAGCCTGGCGCGCGCTTTGCTCCGGTTTGCAAGGGGCGTGACTTGCGCCATGGATGGCGGCGCGACCCTTGCCTGACGATGCAAAGCGCGTGACAGGCGGTCAGATAGGCACGGACTGTCCGATTGCTTACGGTATCTCCAGTCACACTGAACCCTCATTGTCTTCCTCAGCCTCAGCGGCTAAAGCGGATAACAGGTCGTCCTCGGTGGCTGATGGTTGCTGTTCAGTTTGGTCTTGGTCGGATACTGCTTTCAGCTTCGCCGGATGGGTCGCTGTGTGGATCTCTTTGAGCTTGTGGATCGCCACATGGGTATAGATCTCAGTAGTCGATAATTGGCTGTGTCCGAGCATCTGTTGGATAAAGCGGATGTCTGCACCGTTCTCCAGCATCAGCGTGGCCATGGTGTGGCGGAACAGGTGGCAGCTTCCTACCTTGTCGATATTGGCCTGTTTGACGTATTTCTTGACGGCTCTGGATACCTTGTGGGGGTCAAGGTCGCGTCCGGTCTCATCAAGGAACACGTTGTCAGGACTTGATGGCAAGGCGTGTTGTGGTCGCACATCATCGAGATACTTTTCTACCCAGACCAGGGCGCGTTCGCCAATGGGCACGAAGCGGTCTTTTTTGCCCTTGCCCTGCCTGACGGCAATGATGCCAGCACCGCTGTTGATGTCCTGCTTGGTCAGGTTAATCACTTCCTGTCTGCGGATGCCGGTGGAGTACAGCACTTCGAGGATGGCTCTATCTCTCAGTCCGGCATCGGTGTCGATGTCCGGCTGACTTAAAACGAGTTCGGCTTCTTCGGTCGTTAAAGTATGTTTGGGTAATCGCTTCTCAGGCTTGGGTAGCTCTAACTCACTGGCGGGGTTGTACAGGATCAGGTTTTCCCGCATTAAAAACTTGAACCAGGTGCGCACCGCTGTCAGGCGGTTGCGCTGACTCGCCGTCGATAGCGGCTTGCCGCTGCGGCTGATTTCATAGTACAGATGCCGTTGATAGCGTTGCAGAATGGGTCGGGTGATCTGCTCGATGCGGTCGATACCGCGCTCGTGGCACCAATCGATAAACCAGATCAGTGAGGCGTGTTTGTATTGCACGCTTTGGGTGGCATAGGCACGCGCTGTGAGGTGCTCCTTGTAGGCCAGCGCGTAGGCTTCTAATGATCGGGGGTCGCTGGGTTGGTCGATCTGCCGTTCCACGTAGGGCATGACTCAGACCTCGACGGTAACAGCAGCTAAAGGAATGGATGAGCTACGATGCGATGCAGCGTTATTTTTTCTCCTGATCAGTGCGCTTTCTGGTTCACTGATGTCAGATTCTGCTAAAGCCGTGTTGGTGCTGGGCTGAACGCCTGTTTCAGGGGTGCGCAAGGTAGCCGCAAGCTGCCCGTTAGCAGGCCGCAAGCGATGCGCAAGGTCATCATTCTGTCCCGCGAGGTCTGCCGTCGTAGTCTCACCTGCCATTCTTTTTTTTAGCTGCTCCACATCGATCAGGCCGATCAGCTGCGGCTGCTCACTCCCGAGTTCACCATCGAATACCAACTCATAAACAAAGCGTTGGCCGTTGCGACCATGGTGTGCCAGCACATATTCCAGCTCAACTAACCTGTCCAGATGGATGCGCACCTGAGTATCCGATAATCCGGCCGCTGTCCTCACTTCTCGCCGAGTAAAACGGACTTCATTCTGGCGCAGGCTTTCGGCCTTAATCTTGTCGGCAACCAAAGTATGCAGGTGTTGCAGCAGTTGCCGAGTCGGTGGTGGCAACTCGTCCAGCGAGTGACCGAGAATGTCATGCGCCAGTTGATTGGCCAGGGCAATATCGTCCAGCGTGACCTCGATGTATTCAACTGTCTGGTTTTCCTGCTGTACCTGTTTGACCTCACGCTGGTACTGATGCAATAAAGCAATGCTGTCGATCAAGGTCAGGTATTTTTCATGGTCGCGGCGGGTTCTGGTTCTGCTATCAGCAAAGGCCAGTTGTTCCGCATACGGATTGACCACGGCCAGTGGCCGCAGCAGCCGTTGCGCGTTCTGGTGTTGCTGGATGATCTGTTCAGATTCATTGCTGGCCAGCAGACCAGACAAGGTTCTGGCCTGGCGCTGCCTTTGCTGAATCGCCGCCGTTTGCTCGCGACTCTCGTTGATGGTCAGCACCACGCAGCGATTTAATAGTTCTTCGTCAATGTCGATGGCGGTGGTGGTCAGGAACAACATGACCGGCCCTTCGACTCGATATTCTTCGGTAATCAGCTTGCCCGTCTGCGGGTCTTTGCCGGTGCTGGCAATGGTCAGTTCACCCTGGCTCTGTAATAATTTCAGGGCATAGGCGGCCTGCCTGATGCCTTCTTCTTCAGCAATGCCGAGGATTTTGTGCTTGAGGTTGGTTTCACCCAAATAGAACAGGCTTTGCCCTGTCATCGCCGAGTAATGCACCCGATCCTCTTCCGGCACCAGTTTCAGTACGGCATCCATCAGGGCGCTTTTACCGGCGGCGCTGGTGCTTTGCACGATGATCGCCAGCGGCGATTTTAGCTTGCGCGAGACACAGGCCAGATAACCCATCAAGGCATTGGATGGCTCGCCGACCAAGCCGGTTTTGGCAAAATCCTCAATGATCCGTTCAGCCAGGCGTTTATCTTTGAGCAACGCCTGGGCTTGTTCCCGTTCCGATTCATCCATGGTGTAACCAGCGGGTTCCTTCGGTTGCAAAGCCGCCTGGATGGCCTTGTCCTGCAAGCCTTCCAGTTGCAACAACAGTTTGCCCAGATCGCGCTGGATAATCTTGTCCTCGATGCCGCATTCAGCAGCGGCGACACGGGCAAATGCCTGACGGTGTTTGGCACTGTACAGATCGAAGGTATCGACGTGGATCGCCTCTTCGATTTTCACCGGTGCGCTGCCTCCTGGCGCACCGGCATACCGTCCATCCCTGGACATAACCAATACGTTGACCTTCATTACTTCGTAGCTGGTGTTTTTCTGTAACCCACGAACGCGGTAATGCCGTTTACCGTATTCGATATTGATTTCATGGTCGTTGACTTCGGGTTGTTTTGATTGTTCCGGTGTCGGTGGCACGGCGGCAGCGGGTAGAGCTGGCGTTTCAGGCTTCGGCGCTTCGGTTTCTGCCTGTGGCTCCTCGTCTTGAGGCTGAGATTCAGCCGCTAAAGGAGGGATAGTCGCCGGTTCTGGATCACGCTCCGGCGCTTCACCATCGCCCATCCATTGTGCCGACCGGATCACCACGCCCAGGCTTTTGCTCGCCGGTGTCACTTCCAGCGCATAAGCATTGGCATCCATGCCTTTGGGGAAGTTCAGCCGATAACAGGCAAAGCCTTCTTTTTGTAACTGATCAGCTAATTTGACGGCGGCAGTGTTGCCTGCTTCGTCCCGATCATAGGCAATCAGTACCCGTTTGATATTTGCCTGTTTGAAGGCAGTTAAATGGTCGTCAGTAAATCCCGATGTACCATAGCTGGCCGTTACATTGTGATAGCCATTGACCCAGAAGGTCATCGCGTCGATCAGGGCTTCACACAGAATGACTTCTTCACTGTCCACCAATGCAGATGCATTCCAAACACCTTGATGCGCACCCGGCAGATAAAGGTGTTGCGGCGTACCCTTGCGCAATCGCTTGCCGAGTATTTTTCTGCCGTAAACTTCGCTCACCACACCCTCAATGCTGATAATAGGCACCACCACCGAGCCGCTAAAGTGTTCATGGCCGGTGTTTCTCAAGATGCCCATTTGCTGCAACTGACCGCGTATCTCACTACCCGCCTTGCGATTCTTCTCTGGCAGGCGATAACCCAAAGTGCGGTTGCTAAAGCCCAGCTCGAAGCGGTCGATCAGCTCCCGATCACCCAAGCCACGGCTATTCAAGTACTCCAAGGCATCAGGGCTTTGTTTCAGGGTCTCGTGATAGTAATCAATAACAGCGGCAAGCTGTTTTTGATCGTCAGGATCAGCAGCTAAAGGGCTGGAATGCTTGGTGGTGGTGTTGCGTTTTGCTGGCGTTGCCGGAACCGACAAAGCGGCATCACCGCCTTTGAGCAGTTCCACCGCATGACGGAAGCTCACGCCTTGTCGTTTCATGACCCACTGGATCACATCACCGCCCTCATTGCAGGCGCCCAGGCAATGCCACAGGTTCTTATCCGGCGAGATCACCAGCGAGGGTTCCTTGTCATCGTGGAACGGACACAGGCCGAGATAATCCTTGCCGTGCTTTTTCAACTCGATGCCGGCGGATTCCGCCAGGCGTAGCAGGGAGATTTCGCTTTTTAATCTGTCAATTTCTGTGTCAGGGATGCGAGCCATAAGCACTTTCCTCAAAAAAACTTGTCGGGTATAGCGTTTAATGTATACGTTGCAAACGACTATAGTCAAGGTTTATGATATAAGCAAGCTGGATTTTGGAAGGGCAATCGGCTAACTTACCTAGTAGACACGATTTTTAAGACACCAAAGGTAAGGCTATGACGATTTCTGACCGTATCCGCAAATTGCGGCAAGAGAAACACTGGTCTCAGGCTGAACTCGGTGAACAACTGGGCGTACACCAGAAACAGGTCTCTGCCTATGAGCGAGGCGTGAACCTGCCGTCTACTGAGGTATTGATTAAATTGGCTGGAGTATTTGACGTGACGCTGGATTACCTGGCTTTTGAAGCCAAGGGGCAGCCCACATCACTGAACATTCAGGATCGGGAGCTGTTGCGCCGCTTCGAAGCGGTGGACACACTTTCAGATAATGAGAAGAACCTGGCTAAAGAGATACTGGATTTGGTCATCCTGAAACACCGCTTCCAGGAACTTACCAACCCTAAAGCGGCTTTGGGATAGTAAGGAGTAGATCACATGACGGACTATCAAAATCACATCACTATCGAACCAGGCAAGCGTGGCGGCAAGCCGTGCATCCGTTCCATGCGGATCACGGTCTATGATGTACTGGACTGGTTGGCCTCGGGCATGAGCGAGGCGGAGATTCTGGAGGATTACCCGGAATTGACCCAAGACGATATCCGGGCTTGTCTGGCCTTCGCCGCTAACCGAGAACATCAACTGTCTGTGATTGCGCCGGTTTGAAGTTGCTACTGGATCAGAATCTGTCGTTCAGGTTGCTGGAGAAACTAGAACCGGTGTACCCAGGGTCAACGCAAGTTAAATTTGTTGATCTCGACCAGGCCGACGATCTCACCGTCTGGCAATTTGCCAAAGATAACGGCTTTGTCGTTGTCACCAAGGACTCAGATTTTCATGAGTTCAGCCTGGTCTACGGCAATCCACCGAAAATTATCTGGCTCAAATGCGGCAACAAACCAAAGTGGTATGTGCTGGGCCTGCTGCTCAATAACCAGGACAAGATCGAAGCTTTCTTCGAGGATGAAGAAAGCTCTTGTTTAGAGATTTATTGAACAACCGGTCTACCCGATAGGCCGACAGCGGCCCTCATAGTGGTAGCCTGTAATAACCCCGTCCTGATTGACAATCCAGTAGTGGATGCAGGAAGGGTCAATTCTTTTCCGGAGATATTTATAGTTCTGTTGACCATCGCTTCTTGAAATTACTTTATCCGGTTGGCCCCATAATTTTTCAATATCACTAATATGCTGACCTACCCAGGTTCCCATCACATCATCCCAAGACCCAAGGTAGGCGCACCCAACCACTAATACCACAATGAATGCAACAAGTGCATTTCGTATAGAGTTAAAAACCACCAGCAGGCACCCACATGTGTCTTGGTTTACGGTCGTCATCTGACACATTGACCGGAATATACAAATAAGCCGGGGCATTGTTTAGCATCTGCCCGACAAATCCTGAATACGTTACACCGGCTGCAACAGCCATCCCAGGAACATTTAGTACATCTCGCCAGATGCTGCTCCCCATAGATGTCTGAAACACATCATGCAGACCAGCCACAGCATTGATACCGGGCACCTGATTTGCCCCTACTGATACGGCCCCTCCTTCGCATCCAAAGCAAGGGGTATTTACATTGCCACCTTGAAATCCGATGTTATTTGCCCCCTTAAAAAAAAAAAAAAAATCTGTTTTTTGTACTGCCGCAGCACCTGGACTGGCATCCAACTCATAGCCAACATTTCTTTTGTAGATACCGGGCATCTCCTTGAACAGATGCATGAACGCCATGGTTCGTGCCCCATTTGCAAACTTCCCCCCCCCAGCAACAGCCGAAACCCCACCAATAATAGCCGTAGCGGTAGTACGTGCAGCCACAGAGGCCTTACCCATCATCGACTTAATAGGCCCACCCACAGCATGCCCAACAAACGCCCCCAAGAACGAAGCCTTAAACTTCCCTCCCCTTGCCACACCAACCGCCCCTTGCGAGGCCCCATGAGCAACCGCCTTCAGTAACGTATTATCCGGCAACCCAAATCCATGCCCAATACCATAAGCCATACCCCCC
>JBEVXT010000844.1:0-3451 GCA_040505955.1 Sedimenticola sp.
CTGGGCGGGGGGTTTGGGGGTCCTCCCCCAAGAAAATTTGAAATCAAAGAACGTCTTAGACGCGATTTCCTGGCATCTAAACCACTGTTTCGCACGTTATAAATACGGGGTGGGCGGGGGGAGGGTTTGGGGGTCCTCCCCGAAGAAAATTTGAAATCAAAGAACGCCTTAGACGCGATTTCCTGGCATCTAAACCACTGTTTCGCACGTTATAAATACGGGCTGGGGGGGGGGGGGTAATTATATTAAGACTTCAGATTGTTATTCTTAAAATCTAAAAAAATATATAAAAACAAAATGGGAAAAATATCGGACGAGGTGGCTGCCTCGTCTGCCTCAACGTAGTTACGGCCATGACTTATTCTGATACTTTATATTGGTCGAATAAACAGTATAAATTGTGATGAGACCGGAATAATGGTGAGTAACTTATTAATGACAGGACATCCTATAATCAGCGATACGTTTCTAATCATATTTACCATTTTTACGTATATGTCGCATATTCGCTGAAAATATGACAATGGAATGAATACATATTGTTTAAACTAATTAAAGATTCTTTGAGACTGCCGAAAACCACTAGACATCAGTTTTTGATTCCACTCGTACATCTATGTCAGAGTGATAATCTGTCCCAAAAAGCACAAGCTGTGTGCTGTGGACAACCTAAACAAATTCTAACCGACGGCTTTTGTTCGCCGCAAACTCGTTTATTATAGAGTTTATATCAACGTCCATCTCACGGTGTGAGTGAAGGATTGCTAGTGCTGACAGGCGATCGTCTGCCATTGTTGAGCGCAGATAGCTTTTCACTCGGCGCATCGCACTGAAGGAGCGTTCTGCAGATGAAGATGAGGGCGGCATGGTCAGGAGCACCGTGAAGATTGTGCGGACGTTTGGGTACAGATTTATGTTTGTATCTGGCAACGTGTCGATGATCCGTCTGGGCTTGACCACAACCTCCCTACATCTAACCTAAAAGAAAATAACAAGAACTGTGGCTGTTCGGACCACGGATGCCCTTGGCCGCAACCGCTAGTATGCATAGTTTTTCATTTGTCACAGTTGACGACAGACAGACGGGCACAGAGACGGACGTTCTAACGCAGCAGTACGTATGAGACAAAGAGTCACATAAACCGAAAAAGTCACATAACATTTTAAAGCAGCAAAGCACAGAGCGAGTTATTAAGTTATATAAACATGATAAAGTTTTTTTCACAAATCTCTAACAGAATGATCATCTCAGGATTGTTCACTGGAAGATGCTGGTCATAAGCTCAATATTGGGCAATGGAAATTGAGTTTGAGATGATCATATTTTTATACTTTTGGGTCATGTACGCATACACAAGAGTGTGTGATATACCTTCCATCTCGATATCTCCTCTAGAAACGAATCCCGTCCCTGGGCCAGGTCATCGTGATAGGCGTCGTAAATTGTGTCCACCATCACATCCGTCAGACTGTTCACCTTCGAAGGCAACAGATACTCTGCAGTAAACCTAGGTTCATTCTTAAGGAGGCGATCGTCCATTTCCTGTAGCAGGTGATCGAGAAATGGGAGGTACATAGACACCCTCCAGTAGTCAGAAGGGTTGTCACCTGGATGGTTTGCACGATGCCTCTGTCGACCGACACGACGTGGTATGGCGGGCTCAATTCCGAACTCGTTGGCCATCTCCACCGCTTTCTCAAACAAGGCGTCCCATACCAGCGGATCCTCTCGCTCATCACGTAGTCTCGCGATTACTACCTTTGACTCAGTGATGGCCTGGATGAGATCGCAATCAATTGCATGAAGGTGGTTTGTGAGAGCGACTGTGCCACCAAGAATGTGCTCTGCTGCTATGTGGGCGATGACAAATTCAAAGCGTAGAATGGCGGCGAGGCGTTGACCTGCTTTATCATCACCATCATCTTGTAGCGTCTCAAGTGCGTGCACCACCACCGGATAACACGTCTTGAACGTATACAGCGAATCTGCCCTACTGGACCACCTTGTCTCGCACAATGTTCTTAGCTTTGTCCGGCGATCCATCAGCTCCTTCGTCTTCTCGTCGCCTCCCAATTCGGCGGTGAAGGCGGTGAGCCTCTTGGCTGAATAATCAAACGCGAAGGCTACGTCCTGAACAGTCGCCATCATTGTCCTCACCGAGGTGTCGTTGCTGCTATGTACTAGAGACAAATTTAGCGAATGCGCCTTACAATGTACGTAATTTGCCAATGGGGCTATTTGGCGGATCCGGGCTTGCACTCCCTTGTTCTTGCCACTCATGTTGGCAGCGCCGTCGTAGCATTGCGCCCTGAGGCGACTAATGTCAAGGCCGCACTTATCTAGTTCAGATATAATCAGTTGTGCCACAGCTTCACCCTTAACACTGTCTGCTTTAACTAAGCCAATGAACTCCTCCCGGATGCGTGGGTCGTCGCCAGATTCATCAAGGAACCGGACACATATAGATAACTGTTCTTTTGTCGATACGTCGGTGGCCTCGTCGGCAATAAGTCCAAAATATTTTGATTTTAGACAATCGTTGACAATATCCTTCCTGATGTAATTGGCACACAGTTCGATAAGTTCGTTTTGGACCTCCGGAGACGTGTACTTCGCCCTTGCATCTCCAGATGCCAAATGCTTCGAGAGAATGTCATCCGTCTCAGCGAAAGCCTGCAGAATTGCACGAAAGTTGCTTTTTTCCTCGGTCCGCCCACGAATTGCAATGTTTTGTTTCCCACACAGTAGAATTACCTCTAATATCCTATGTAGGATATGCCGATTGTCCGCAACGTTTTTCGCATGGCTGCTTGATATCAAGCTAATGACAGACGGTTGCTTTTGCTGCGCGACCTTGACGAAGTTCTCTCCAGCAATTATACAACCATGGTGCTGGCTACCGCTCTCTTCGTGGCGCTTAATGTATTTACCCAGGTTTTTCCAGTCAGTAACGGGATTCATGAACTGCTTTTCCTTGGTATCTGTTTTCCCAAATAACGCACAGTAACCACAGTACAGCGAATCTTCGGAAACGGAGTACCTCAGCCAGTCGTGGTCACCGAACCAGGCAGGTGACATCTTTCTGTTCTTGCCGCTTATCGTCCTGAAAATAGAAGTTAGGTCATAGCGACGTGTGTAGATCCTGAGCAGACAGCACAGTTGCACTAGATAATCAGGATATAAAATGTTAGGTTGCAGCAGTTTAACTAGTTTACTTATTGATTAGAGAAGAGCGTAGGCGAGTCACGCGGTCAACAAATAAATTAGTCGATATGCATAACAAATGGCCGTGTATAGTGGACCAATATGTCATTTTATGTCTTTGGCTAGCATATTGGGGCTCTGGACACGACCGAAAAATGACTATGTTAACATCCATGAAAAAATTGGCCAGGGGTGGTGGGCCCAGATGTGCTTTTATATTTTTGTCTAGCACATTGGGGCTCGGGG
>JBEVXT010000845.1:0-2183 GCA_040505955.1 Sedimenticola sp.
GATGGCTGTTGCGTCTGACGAGGCAAGAAAAGTCTTTCGGTCTTTGCTCATCGGAGCGCACAGTGCTCGTGCCGTTCGGGTGGCATCATCCACGATCTCGGGCACAGCACTAAGAGGTATAAGCAATCGGCTGATCCCATCGTTTTCGGTGCAAACCGCGTCCAGCTAGCTGCTGAAAAACCAGGGACAAGCTGCACTTGTCGATCACACGGGATGAAGGATAGGAATTTCAACCCACAAAATCAACCAATATCACGCTACCCTGCGGGATCAACTCTCACCAGCCCCATAGATTTTCCCGAAAACGGCGCCATTACCACCCTGCCGAACACAACACACGGGGTCGATTTGTCCCAATACTCATTTTGGAAGCTGAGCGCTACCAGTTCACCGTCTGGTCATACTCGAACTCCGCAACCGGATCTACCCCATCATCAGACCACGCCAGACTCTGATCCAGCTCCAGGCGGAAATCGGGTGGCCACGGGCGGGAGTGATCACAGGAGCACCATCCGGCTCCCCGATATGCCGCAGGATTCTCCTAACAGGCTCCAGCTCTGTAACAAAGGCGATTCTCCTCATTTCGCCACCGCACCTTGGACAGACCAGTGGATTGATCTCATAGATCCGGGCCGGCAGCCCGACCCTCTCCGTCACCTTTTTTCGCAGTGGCGCATCAGGCGCCAACACCCCATGGTAGCGGTGCCGGTGGCGCCGGGGTGGCGGTATCAAGATGGTAATCCGGTCAATAAATTCTGCTGGTGTCAGCCGCAGCAGGGGTCAAAGGAGTGAACAGTACGAAGTGCCTCAAGGGGTCTCTCGGGATCGGCCACTGGATTGCCCATCAGGGACGACTCGTAGGGGCCCGGCTCATCATTCTCATCAACCATTACCTGGGGGGAGATCGTTACGCTCGAGAGAAATACCGCGATAGCCCTTAAGCTATTGATGATTGAGCAAATACCCTAGCTGGGCGGCGAGACCGGGTGAATTATCCGGGCTAGGGGTGCGGTTTAATCTGTAATACTGATTATTTCAAGGATAGCTGTCGTCCCGCCCACTCTGGGAGTTCAGTGACCTTGAATTGCAGTAGGGCTTGTTGTACCGACTCAGGCATTGGAACAGTTTTATTGTCGCGGGTTGAATAGTGCAACGCCATAAATTCCGCAGTCGCTCTAAGCGTGTCATCGACATACATTTGATGTGCAAACCAGATGCGTTTTTGATCTGCCCCAAAGATTTCTGTACTGATGTTTAATTCAGCTGGCGCATGTACTTCCCTTAGGTAACGCATATGAGTTTCCACGGTATAAATGGCGCATCCCGTGTTATTGAAATAGTCCAGGCCGATACCGAAGTGATCCTGCACCTTCCAGGTGGCATTAGAGAATGGCACAAGATAAAAAACCTCGTTCAAGTGTCCATATCCATCGAGCCAGCCAGTTTGTAGTGATTCACTGTGTAAATTGAGGGTTGTCATGAGTTAACAAAATTTTGCAGATTGGGATTGATTCATCAAGGTGATAGATAGTATTACAAAGAGTATAACAAAAAGTGATTACTGCCATTACAGATAGAGTTAACCATGACGTTCACTGAACGCGCCCTCGTACCGGCCTCGTCTCCCTGTGTAGGTGTTTGTAAGCTCGATGACAACACGGGATGGTGTTTTGGTTGCGGACGCACTAGTGTGGAGATTGAAGGCTGGCAGCATTTCAATCTAGAAACCTCAGTTGACCACTCCATTCTACGGGCAACACATTGACTCTAATTGCATTGACTGCAATTGCCTACTTCACTCTCCGGGTGAATTATGCTGCAGGGCAGATTGAAGTGGTCACACGGATAGTCACAGCCACCTGATGGAATTAACAGATCCTGCTTATCTCTGAAACTCAGCCGGAAATGAACGCTATTATGGTATTAGGAGCCTGTCCGAGAACAGGACACCTACTGTGGAAACCCCATTTTGGCCCTTTTTTTCCGCTCATTTTCGTTGAATAAGAGTAACTATTCGCCTCAAATGACCGAAAAAAATGACTCCAAATGGGATCCCCTCGCTACGGTGCCTATTCTCGGACAGCCTCCTGGGATTATTCACTATCGGGATCACTCTCCAGCCAGGCCAGTAACTCACTCATATTAAGCCGTTCAACCGCCTGACGTATGGTCTGGGCCAACTC
>JBEVXT010000846.1:0-19758 GCA_040505955.1 Sedimenticola sp.
GAAGCTGGTTATCCTGGATACGGAACTTCAGCATCACCGCTTTTTTCACCCAGTCATTGACTACCCATTGACCCTCTTTTTTCTCTGCCGCCCGGATCTCACCGCGATCCAGCAGCTCTATGGTCTCAAGAACAGCATCTTTTACTACGGTGTCAACACTCCGTGGGGTAATTTCAGCCCGGTGCTCATACGCCTCTTCAATAATCGTCTGAATATTACTCATTGCTAACTCCCGAAGACTGGGTGAATAGTTGAGTAACTATTCAGCTCACCCCTAAAATCTGCCATTTCTGCGTTACATAATGATCATTTCACTTGTAAACTCACATTTTGCGCCTTGAACTGACGTATTGTAGGCAATCTGAACAGTTACGGCATAGTGTTGAATAATTACTATTTGACGCTAACTTTGAGCTATTTTTACAGTCGGCGTCAAGCTATAGTCCCAATTCTCACCCGAATCTCATTCTATCTGATCCAACCGCTCATGGATTGCCCTTTCAATGCACTGAAGCTGAGCCGGTTCGGTTACCGGCCGATTCTCGTGGTTTGTAATGAGAAAGGTATCTTCCGCTTTGGCGCCAATGGTGGCGATTTTGGCGTTGATCAGACGTATTTTGCAGTCAATAAAGGCATACCCAACTTGAGAGAGTAGGCCGGGGCGATCCCCCGCCTCCAGCTTCATGATGGTGCGCTGGTTGTTGCTATCCAGAGCGTAATCTATTCGGGTGGGAATGGTAAAGTGTCTGAGAAGTCGGGGAGTATGCCGGTTGACCACCGCATCTTCAGTTTCCGGCATGACCAGGTTGTGACGAAGTGTGCGAGTAATCTCATCTTTCCGTGCGGCATCCACCACCGGTTCACCGCTCTCTTCCAGGATCAGGAAGCTGTTGAGGGTGTAGCCGGTGTCAGTGGTCTCAACATGCGCACTGACGATATTCAGGTTGAGCTGATCCAGCAGGCTGGTGGTCAAGGCAAAGAGGTGGTCCTGATTCCGGCTGTATAGAAACACCTCCGTACCGCCACGGGTATTTGATTTGCGCACAATCACCAATGGCATTTTTGCCTCAGTGGCGGTCACGGCCATTTTTGTCTGCCAGGCGATCTCTTCCCAAGTGTGATGCAGAAAGTAATCCAGGCTGAGGGTGACCCAGTGGCTATTGACCCGCTCCGGGTGGATGCCGTCGGATTTCAGTAGATGACGGGCGCCGGCCTGTTTGTTCTGGATCACCTCATCCTGCTCCTGAGGATCGTGCAGTCCACGCAGCAGTGCATGTTTGGTGTTTAGATAAAGTTCGCGCAGCAGGGAGTTCTTCCAACTGTTCCATTTTTTAGGATCGGTGGCGGTCAAGTCGGCCACAGTCAACAAGTAGAGACAATCCAGGCGCAGGGTGCTACCGACTTTTTCGGCAAACTGGGTTATCACTTCAGGGTCATTGGTATCCTTTCTCTGAGCGGTTATTGACATCAGCAGATGATATTTCACCAGCCAGGCAACCAGATCACTTTCACTCTCATCCAGGCCATGGGCTCTGGAAAAGTTCCAGGCATCCTCTGCGCCCAGCAGGGAGTGGTTGCCGCCGCGACCCTTGGCAATATCGTGAAACAGGCCGGCAAGGTAGAGCAGCTCCCGTTTTGGTAGACGCTCCATGATGTCGTTCAATAACGGGAATGTGGAGCGCCACTCCGGCACACAGAAGCGGCGCAGGTTGCGGATGACCAGCAGAGTGTGTTCATCAACAGTGTAGATATGGAACAGGTCGTACTGCATTCGTCCGACAATATTGGCGAAAGCGGGTATGTAGCAGGCAAGAATTGCGTAGCGGTTCATCCGCCGCAGTTCATGGGAGATACCTACCGGGCCGCGGATGATCTCCATAAAAATCTTCCGTGCTTTCGGATTGTTACGGAAATCTTTATCAATAAGGTAACGGCAGCTTCGTGCCTGGCGTATGGTGCTGGCACGCACACCCTGCAGTTCCTGGTGCTGTTCCATCACTCTGAACAGCTCCAGCAAGGCCAGCGGCTCCTTCTCAAAAGTGTCGGGGCTCACCACCTCAAGAAAGCCGCTTCGTGACTGAAAGCGACTACTGATCGGCTTGGGTGGATCAAGGTGGGATTTCAGCAGAATCACCTCCTGAAAGAGCTGCAACAGCATCTCGTTCATTCTACTGACGCGCAGGGCGGTCTTATAATAGCGCTGCATGAATTTTTCGATCCCCAGCAGTCGCTCATCATCACTGTCGCCGAACTGGTCGGCGAGCGTCTGTTGATAGTCAAAAAGGATGCGGTCCTCATGACGGCCGGTGAGAAGGTGAAGTGCAAAACGGATCTGCCAGAGAAAGGTCTGAGCGTCCATCAGATCTTGGAACTCCTCCTCTGTGAGGAAACCCTGAGAGACCAGATCATTCATGGTGGCGGCGCCAAAGTGACGTTTTACCACCCAGCCGATCATCTGGATATCGCGCATTCCCCCGGGACTCTCTTTTAGATTGGGTTCAAGGCTGCTGACGGTATCGTCATATTTCAGATAACGCTGTTTCCGCTCCTCCCACTTGGCTTTGAAAAAAGTGTCACTCGGCCAGATCTCTCCGGGCCCGGTGGCGTTTGTCAGGCGTTGATAGGCGGTGACGGATCCCACCAGAAGACGGCTCTCCATCAGGTTGGTGGCGGTGGTGACATCCTCCTTGGCCTCACTGATGCACTCCCCTAATGTGCGCACGCTGTGGCCGATCTCCAGTCCGATGTCCCAGAGAAAGGTCACCAGTTCGCCCAACGCCTCCAGAAGGGGTGGGCTGTGTAGATCCTCCAGCAGGATAAGCAGGTCAATATCTGATGCCGGGTGCAGTTCACCGCGGCCGTAACCTCCTACCGCAATCAGGGTGGTACCGCTGTCTGCTGGAACCCGGATTTTCCAGGCTTGCTGGAGAATATGATCGATAAAGTGCGCTCTCATCCGCACCAACTGATTAACATCTTTCCCCTGTTCAAACAGGTCTTTGAGATGTTCTCCGGCCTCTTTGACAATGCGTCGGAACAGCACTAGTGGTTCTTCGCCCTTCTCAAGAGCCTGGGGAATAACCTCTGTATCGATGAGTGGCAGTGGCACTAGTGCTCCTCATCACGCAGAGTCAGTACCTCATAGCCGTTCTCTGTGACAAGTATGGTGTGCTCCCACTGGGCGGAGAGAGAGCGATCCTTGGTGACCACTGTCCAACCGTCGGGAAGCAACTTCACATGCCGCTTGCCGGAGTTGACCATCGGCTCCACCGTGAAACACATCCCCGGATGTAACTCAACGCCGGTGCCCGCCCGGCCGTAGTGCAGCACCTGAGGCTCTTCGTGAAAGCCTCTGCCGATTCCGTGGCCGCAGTACTCATGAACCACCGAATAGTGGTTTGTCTCCACAAACTGCTGAATGATGCTTCCGATATCCCCCAGATGGGCGCCCGGGCGAATCTGCTCAATACCGAGCCACATCGCCTCCCGGGTGATCTTGGCCAGTCGTTGAGCAAAAACAGGTGGTTGTCCAACGCTGAACATCTTGCTGGTGTCACCGTGAAACCCATCTTTGATCACGGTGATGTCAATATTAATAAGGTCTCCATTTTTCAGTTTCTTTCCACCGGGGATGCCGTGGCACACTTGGTGGTTGATCGAAGTGCAGATGGACTTGGGGAATCCCCGATAGTTCAGCGGCGCGGGAACAGCTTTCTGAATATTGACGATATGGTTATGGCAGATGCGATCCAGTTCACCGGTGGTTACCCCGGGAATGACATAGGGAGCGATCATATCCAGCACCTCTGCCGCCAGCTTTCCAGCTGTGCGCATCTTTTTGATCTCATCGCTGGTCTTGATAATGATACTCATGCAATTGAATTCCCGGGGAAAAATACAAAAAAAGTCACTGCTGTGTTTGTCGCAGCAGGCGCATTATGGTATAAAACGCGCCCCGGAATCGCAAATGACTTCGCGGCGCCGACCCCTGAGGGGGCGGTGAAAACCACACACACATACCGACACGGCCGTCGGGGTGCCTGGGAAACCGGGTCGGCGGCCGGGGTATGTGGAGGCCTAACCCGTACAATTCGGAGCAATTATGAGCAAAGTATCCATGCGCCAGATGCTGGAAGCTGGCGTGCACTTCGGTCACCAGACCCGTTACTGGAACCCCAAAATGGGGGCCTACATCTTCGGTCATCGCAACAAGATTCATATCGTCAATCTTGAGAAGACCCTCCCTCTCTACAACGATGCCATGAACTTTATCGGTTCTCTCGCCGCCAACGGCGGTAAGATCTTGTTCGTTGGCACCAAGCGCGCCGCCCGCGACACCATTAAAGAAGAGGCAGAGCGTTGTGGCATGCCGTATGTCAACCATCGTTGGTTGGGCGGCATGCTGACCAACTTTAAAACCATCAAGCAGCGCATCAAGCGTCTGAAAGATCTTGAAGCCATGTTTGAAGATGGTTCGGTTGAGCGTTTCAACAAGAAAGAGGCACTGGGCCTGAGCCGTGAGATGGAGAAGCTCGATCGCAGCCTGGGTGGCATCAAGAACATGCCGAGTCTGCCCGATGTGCTGTTTGTGATCGACAACGGCCACGAAAACATCGCCATTGCCGAAGCCCGTAAACTGGGTATTCCGGTGGTGGGTGTTGTTGATACCAACAACGATCCTGACTTCATCGATTACGTTATTCCCGGTAATGATGACGCCATGCGCGCCATTCAGCTCTATGTGCAGGGTGCTTCAGCCGCTGTTCTGGAAGGACGTGCAAGCGCAGCTCACCTTGGTGGTGAAGAGCCAGTGGTAGCTGCTCCTGCTCCTGCAGAGCCGGCGGTAGCCACTCCTGCTCCTGCAGAGCCAGCGGTAGCCACTCCTGCTCCTGCAGCTGAGGCAGTCGGTGAAGCGGAAGCTACAGCGGCTGAGTAATTCTGTGCCAAAGCAGCTTTAGCCATATTTTCTTAGGGCATATTCCCGGCTTGCGATGCAGCATGTTCGGGAGCGCCCGTTAACAAACAAGTCATAGTAGAGGACAACAATCATGGCCATTACAGCGTCTATGGTAAAGGAACTGCGTGAGCGTACCGGTTCCGGCATGATGGAGTGCAAGAAAGCACTGGTGGAAGCCGAGGGTGATATCGAGGCGGCAATTGAGCAGATGCGTAAATCCGGGCAGGCTAAAGCGGCCAAAAAAGCGGGTCGCACCGCTGCAGACGGCATTATCGCCATCAAATTCAGCGCCGACGGCAAAAAAGCGGCAATGGTCGAGGTCAACTGTGAAACCGATTTTGTCGCCAAGGATGATAACTTCACCTCATTTGCCGATGCAGTTGCAGAGTGTGCTCTCAGCTCATCAGTCTCAACCGTCGAGGAGTTGCTGGAGCAGCCGCTGCACGATGGTGAGGAGACCACCATCAACACTGCCCGTGAAGCACTGATCGTAAAAATTGGTGAGAATATGAATGTTCGCCGTTTTCAACGTTTTGCAACCGAAAATGGTCAGCTCGCAAGCTACCGCCACGGTGTTCGTATCGGTGTGGTGGTTGACGTGGAAGGGGGCGATGAGCCCCTGGGTAGGGATATCGCCATGCACGTCGCCGCCAGCAACCCGGCCTGTGTCTCAGAAGAGCAGGTACCAGCAGAGATGCTGGAGAAAGAGCGGGAGATCTTCAAGGCGCGTGCACTGGAGAGCGGCAAGCCGGAGAACATCATCGACAAGATCGTTAGTGGACAGGTTCGTAAGTTCCTTGCCGAAATAACCTTGGTCGGTCAGGCTTTTGTTAAGGATCCGGATACCACTGTCGAGAAATTACTGGCCAATGCAGGCGCCAAAGTCAACACCTTCACCCGCTTCGAAGTAGGCGAGGGCATCGAGAAGAAGAAGGAGAACTTCGCTGACGAGGTGATGGCGCAGATCAACGGCTAATCGGTCGGCTCTGTTTTGTCATAGTCAGTTGGTAACTATTCAGCTGGTGTTCGGGATCAGCCCCCCTCTTTCTGTTATACCCGCGCAGGCGGGTATCCAGCACTACGGAGCGCTGTCCCCCGGATTCCATCCTTAGGTTCGTAAACGGTGCATCCCTGCACCACTACTCCCGCCTACGCGGGAATGACGAGTCGGTTGTTTACGGCAGATTTCAGGGGTGAGCTGAATAGTTACATCAGTTTTACACAGGGGGCACACCCTGCTGTAGAGTAACAGCGAGAAAAACAGGAGTGTTATGTCGGGAATAATCTACCAGAGGATTCTACTCAAACTCAGCGGCGAAGCGTTGATGGGTGGGGGCAGTTTCGGAATTGATGCGGATGTCATCTCCCGTGTGGCGCAGGAGATTAAGGAGTTGGTGGATGTTGGCGTCCAGGTCGGTCTGGTGATCGGCGGCGGCAATATATTTCGCGGGGAAGGCCTGGCCCGGTCCGGTATTGACCGAGTTTCAGGAGATCACATGGGCATGCTCGCCACCGTTATGAATTCACTGGCGATGCAGGATGCCCTGAACAAAAAGGGTGTTCCGGCACGTACCCTGTCGGCAATCAGAATGGATCAGGTGTGCGATTTTTACCTCCGTCGCGATGCTGTCAGCCATCTGGAGGATGGCGAGGTCGTTATTCTATCTGCCGGTACCGGCAATCCCTACTTCACAACAGATTCCGCCGCCAGTTTGCGGGCGATTGAAATCAATGCCCAAGTTCTGATTAAGGCGACCAAGGTTGACGGAATCTACTCGGCGGATCCGGTGAAAGATGCCGATGCAGCGTTCTACCCCCGCCTGAGTTATGATCGGGCACTGTCCGAGGGGCTGAAGGTGATGGATGCAACCGCCATTGTTCTGTGCCGTGATAACGAAATGCCGCTGCGGGTAATGAATATCAACGAGCCGGGTGCTCTGATGCGGTTGATGCAGGGTGAGGAGATCGGTTCACTGGTGGAGAGTGGTGGAGACCAAGATGATTGATGATATTAAAACTGATACAGCTTCACGTATGAGCAAGAGTGTGGACTCTTTGGGTCACGAGTTGGCAAAAGTGAGAACAGGACGTGCTCATCCCAGCCTGCTGGATCATTTGAGTGTCTCTTACTACGGCTCCAATACCCCCCTCAATCAGGTGGCCAACGTCACCGTTGAGGATGCACGAACCCTGGCGATTACGCCCTGGGAGAAGAACATGGTGCAGGTGGTTGAGAAAGCGATTCTCAACTCTGATCTTGGGCTCAACCCCAATACCGCGGGCACGGTGATCCGGGTACCCCTGCCACCGTTGACCGAAGAGCGACGCCGGGATCTGATTCGCGTGGTGCGCCAGGAGGGGGAGCAGGCGAAGGTGGCGATACGCAATATCCGCCGTGATGCCAATCATGACCTCAAGGATCTGGTGAAAGAGAAACTGATATCAGAGGATGATGAGCACAGAGGCCAGGAGATTGTCCAGAAGCTCACCGATCAGCATGTTCAAAAGGTTGATGCGGTTCTGGCAGAGAAAGAAAAAGATCTGATGTCGATCTGACCCGCCTCTTGCAACACACTATACCGTGAGCAAAACAGGCAAAGAGGTCAAAGGGGCCGGTTCTACGCAGCAACCGCCCCGGCATGTCGCCATCATTATGGATGGCAATGGCCGATGGGCCCAACAGCGGGGTCTTCCTCGCCATGCCGGGCACAAGGCGGGGGTTAAATCCGTTCGCAGCAGTGTTGAGCAGAGCGCATCCCATCATATAGAGGTGCTCACCCTTTTTGCCTTCTCCAGCGAGAACTGGAAGCGTCCCAAGCGTGAAGTCGGGCTGCTTATGGAACTCTTCTTCACCGCCCTGCATCGGGAGGTGAAACGACTCCACCGCAACAACGTGGTATTACGAATCATCGGTGATCGCACCGCTTTCAGTGAAAAACTGCAGCAGCGTATTCTGCAGGCTGAAGCGCTGACGGCTGAAAACAGCGGTTTGATTCTGCAGATTGCTGCCAACTATGGCGGGCGCTGGGATATCACCGAAGCTGCTCGTGCGCTGGCCGGAAAGGCCGTCCGCGGTGAACTTGACCCGCAGCAGATTAATGAGGATGCGGTAAGTGCGGAACTCTCTTTTACCAACCTGCCTGATCCCGATCTCTTTATCCGTACCGGCGGCGAAAAGCGCCTGAGCAACTTTATGCTGTGGCAGTCGGCGTACACCGAGCTCTACTTCACCAACACCCTCTGGCCCGACTTTGATATCGAGGCGTTCGATCTCGCCATAAAAGCCTTTTCCGGGCGCAGTCGGCGTTTTGGAAAAACCGGGGAGCAGGTCGAGCAGAGCACAGCTCAGGGCCTGAATACAGAGGGGGAGGAGTAGATAATGCTGGCCCAAAGAGTTGTTACGGCAATCATCCTTCTTGCTCTGGTGCTTGCAGCGATCTTTTTTCTACCGACCCACTGGTTGGCGCTGCTGCTTGGCGTCATCGTCTTGTTAGGTGCCGGTGAATGGATGGCTCTCGCCGGTCTGCACACCTTTACTGAAAAAACACTCTTCATTGTAGCTACCGCCGTCGCGATGGTTCTTCTCCAGCCACTGCTGCAGAGTCCGGGGGAGACCCCATTCAGGCTCTTTTTTCTTGCCGCCGCCCTGTGGTGGCTGGTAGTGACCTTGTGGATTCTACGCTACCGTCCCGAGAGTGCGCTCGTTCCCGGAAAATACGCCAAATCGGTTATCGGGTTACTGGTACTGGTACCCGCTTGGGCGGCGCTTGTGGCACTCCATGGACACGGCAGTGACGGCCCACTGCTGATGCTCTTTGCCATGTCGCTCACCTGGGTGGCGGACATTGGCGCCTACTTCGCCGGGCGCCGCTGGGGGCGGGTCAAGCTGGCTCCCACCATCAGTCCGGGAAAGAGTCGCGAAGGGGTCTATGGTGCGCTAGTGGGAACAGCTATCTGGGCACTACTCTTCTCCTGGCTCAAACCTGAGGTGGCGGGTACGCTTGAGTTGATGCTCTTCTGTCTGCTGGTTTGTGTCGTGTCGGTGATAGGAGATCTTTTTGAGAGCCTTCTGAAGCGCCAGGCAGGGATCAAAGACAGCGGTAAACTGCTGCCTGGACACGGTGGAATACTTGATCGCATCGACAGCCTGACGGCGGTTGCTCCGGTCTTTCTGTTTGGTCTGATCCTGATGGGTGATGGTAAATGATCGGCTTGACCGTTCTCGGTTCAACCGGCTCTATCGGGGTCAGCACTCTGGATGTGGTCGCCCGTCATCCACAGCGCTACAAAGTGGTGGCGCTCACCGCCAACCGTGATGTAGATGGCCTGCTTCAGCAGTGCCGCAGCTTTCAGCCGGTTTATGCGGTTATGGCCGATAGTGATAGTGCCCTGGAGTTGCAGCGTCGTGTTGCCGATGCGGGACTCCCCGTCAGGGTGATCGCAGGCGTCGAGGGGCTGGAGTGGGTTGCCGCACTGGATGAGGTCGACTACGTCATGGCCGCCATCGTCGGCGCCGCTGGGCTGTTGCCTGCGTTGGCGGCGGTGCGTGGGGGAAAGCGTCTCCTTCTTGCCAATAAGGAGGCGCTGGTGATTGCCGGCCGCCTGTTTATGGATGAAGTGGAGCGCTGCAAAGCCACGCTGCTGCCCATCGACAGTGAACACAATGCGCTGTTTCAGTGCATGCCTGCAGATTACCGGCAGGGGCTCGATCAGGTAGGTGTCAGCCGGATTCTTCTGACCGCTTCCGGTGGCCCCTTCCGCACCCTCTCCCGCGACCAGATGGTCGATATCACACCGGCCCAGGCCTGTGCACACCCCAACTGGGAGATGGGGCGTAAGATCTCGGTTGACTCCGCCACCATGATGAATAAGGGTTTGGAGGTGATTGAGGCGTGCTGGCTGTTTCATACCTCTCCGGAGAGCATACAGGTGGTGCTCCATCCCCAGAGCATCATCCACTCACTGGTTGAGTACGTTGATGGTTCGGTTCTGGCCCAACTGGGTAATCCGGATATGCGCACCCCCATTGCTCACGCCCTCGCCTGGCCGGAGAGAATGGCGTCCGGCGTCGCCCCCCTGGACCTTTTCGCCGTAGCGCGATTTGATTTTGAACCCCCCGATATGGAGCGCTTTCCCTGCCTAGCGCTGGCTTACAGTGCTATTGCCGCAGGGGGCGGTGTGCCTGCAGTACTCAATGCCGCTAATGAGGTGGCGGTGGCGGCCTTTCTCGACGGCAGACTAAAGTTTACCGACATCCCCCGGCTGATCGAGGAGACCATGACTGCGCTGCCTGAGACCAGAGAGCATGACCTGGAGGGGCTGCTGGCCCTGGACGGTGAGGCGAGGTCTGTGTCGGAACAAATGATCAAATGAAAACGGTTATCAGTTGTCAGATAAAGCGAACGGAGAGGAGGCCAGACGGCGACGCATTTTTCTTTATCACCAGGGGTCGGAGTCGATTGCGCTGAAGGCGGTAGAGAAATTTACCGCCTCTTAACGCAATCGACTCCGACCCCGTACGGTCCAAAGAGCGGTATTTTTGGTCTGTTAGGTGTGATCACTATTCGAGTACTCTGAAATTCATGTATTAATGCTTGCTTTATTTGTACCCACCCCCACAATCACTGACAACTGACAACTGACAACTGACAACTGACAACTGACAACTGACAACTGACAACTGACAACTGACAACTGACAACTGACAACTGACAACTTGTATTAATAAATGGACTCACTTCTCTTTACCATCGCCTCTTTTATCGTCGCCCTCGGTCTGCTGGTCAGCATTCATGAGTACGGTCACTTCTGGGTCGCCCGCAAGCTGGGGGTCAAGGTGCTGCGTTTCTCCGTCGGTTTCGGAAAGCCATTGCTGCGCTTTCGTGGTCGCCCCGCCATCGGTGATGAACAGGGCACTGAGTATGTTCTTGCCGCTATCCCTCTGGGTGGCTATGTCAAAATGCTCGATGAGCGGGAAGAGGCGGTGCCGGAGCGCGATCTGCCCCGGGCTTTCAATCGCCAGTCCCTGGCGGTGCGCAGCGCCATTGTTGTCGCTGGACCAGTGTCCAATTTTCTCTTCGCCATCCTCGCCTTCTGGCTGATCAATGTTATCGGTGACATTGGCGTCCGACCACTGGTGGGCAAGGTCACTGCCGACTCGGTGGCAGAAGAGGCCGGGTTCCAGCCCGGTGATGAGTTTGTCTCTGTCGGCGATAAACTGACCCCTACCTGGGAAACGACCATTTTTGCCCTGCTCGAAGAGGCAGTCAACGGGGATGCCCTGTCAGTGGTGGTGGCAGACACTGACGGTTATCAGCAGCAGCGCCGACTCTCTGGTAACAGACTGCTGGAGTTGGCGGAGGGTGGGCGGTTGCTTGAACGGCTCGGGTTAAGCCCAAAACGGCCGGAGGTCGAGCCGGTTATCGGTGAGGTGGTAGCGGGGGAGGCGGCCGACAAGGCCGGTATCCGCCCCGGTGACCGCCTCCTCACACTCGATGGAAAGTCACTGGCGAGTTGGGATGATCTGGTGCAGCAGGTACAGAAGCTAGCGGGCAAGCAGGTGATGCTGGAGCTGGAACGCCAGGGCCGGATAGAGAGAGTGGAGTTGACTGTTGGTGAACGGCGGGTCGATGAGCGGACGATTGGGCGCATCGGCGCCGGGGTGACGATACCCGAAGGCCTCTATGATGATTACCGTATAGAGATCCGCTACGGCCCTCTCGATGCCGCCGTGGCGGCTGTTGGAAGAACCTGGGATATGTCCCTCTTCATGCTGAAGATACTGGGCCGCATGCTGGTTGGTGAGATGTCAGTGAAGAATCTCAGTGGACCCATCTCCATTGCCGAGTCCGCCGGAAAATCCGCAAGCTATGGCCTCACTTCGTTTGTCAGGTTTCTCGCCCTGGTGAGTGTCAGCCTCGGTGTACTCAACCTGTTGCCGATCCCGGTGCTGGATGGTGGACACCTGCTCTTTTTCCTGGTCGAGGGGATCAAGGGAAGCCCACTCTCTGAAGAGGCCCAGATGCAGGGGCAGCGTATCGGTTTGATGATTATGCTGGCCCTCATGGGGCTGGCATTTTATGTTGATCTCTCCAGGCTGCTTGGATAGCAGGCCAACTTTATTTATACGTAACTATTCAGCTCACCCCTGAAATCCGCCATTTCTGCGTTAAAAAATGATCATTTAGCCATGTAAACTCACATTTTTCGCCTTGAACTGACGAATTTCAGGGGCAATCTGAACAGTTACTGGTGATCTCTTTGCGGTGCTGAATAGTTACATTTATACTAGGTCACCTGTTTCTCACTGTAATTACGGCAGGCTTTTGGCCTTTGCTGAAAAAAGAAGCAATAACAAGTGGTTGGAGTTTATGCTAGGTGCCCGTATCACAGCTTCTGCTGATCCTGCAGTGCGGTCTACGATCCGTTTCCAGGGTGGGCTCGTACCGATATATGCTGGTTACAGCCGATTGATCAAAAATAAGTTGATAAGATAACTATGAACCTTATTCTGAAAAAGAGCCTGTCGCTCCTTCTGTTGCTTCTCTCACTGATACCTCTTGGGGTGGTGGCGGAAAACTTTGTCATTGAAGATATACGGGTCGAGGGGCTGCAACGTATCTCCGCCGGTACCGTATTCAACTACCTGCCAATAAAGATCGGGCAGGAGATTGAGAGTGTCGAGACCGGTTCAGTGATTAGGGCACTCTATAAGACCGACTTTTTCAAGGACGTGCGCCTGGAAAGGGATGGCAACGTGCTGGTCATTTTTGTCAATGAGCGTCCGGCGATTGCCAAAATCGATATCAAGGGTAACAAGTCTCTTGAAACAGAGGCACTGCTGGCGGCCCTCAAAGATATCGGTCTCGCCGAGGGGCGGGTGTTCAACCGTTCGATTCTCGACAAGATTGAGCAGGAGCTTCAACGTCAGTATTTCAATCAGGGTAAATATGGCGTCAAGCTGGACTCACTGGTGACTCCGCTGGAGCGCAACCGGGTGGCGGTTAATATCGATATTGCCGAAGGACTCACCGCCACGATCAAAAAGATCAATATCATCGGTAATGAGAGTTTTGATGAGGATGATCTGCTGGATGAATTTGCCCTCAGCACCAGTGGATTTCTCTCTTCATTCACCAAGGATGACCAGTACTCAAGGCAGAAGCTGTCAGGTGACCTGGAGAATATGCGCTCCTACTATCTCGACCGTGGCTATATCAACTTCAGGATTGTCTCCACCCAGGTATCCATCACCCCGGACAAGCGGGATATCTACGTGACGGTCAACCTCTCAGAAGGGGATGTCTACACCATCAGTGATATCAAGCTGACCGGTGATCTGGTGGTGCCCAAGGAGGAGTTTTTCCCAATGATTCGTCTTAAGCGTGGAGAGGTCTTCTCCCGCAAGGCGGTCATCGGCAGTGCAGACCGAGTGACTGGCCTCCTCGGCACCAATGGTTACGCTTTCGCCAACGTTAACAGTATTCCCGAGATTGATGAGGAGAAGAAGCAGGTCAGTATCACCTACTTCGTCGATCCCGGTAAGCGCGTCTATGTCCGCCGGATTAATATGCGGGGCAACAGCGATACCCGGGATGAAGTGCTGCGCCGGGAGATGCGCCAGATGGAGGCGGCCTGGTTCTCCGGTGACAACGTCAGAGATTCCCGTGAACGGCTGCAGCGTCTGGGCTATTTTGACGAGGTCAATGTCGAGACTCCGGCGGTACCCGGCTCTACCGATCAGGTGGATGTCAATATCTCGGTACTGGAGAGACCGATGGGTAATTTGATGGCGGGTGTCGGCTTCTCGCAGTCATCAGGCCTTGTTCTCAGTACCAGTATCACCCAGGGTAATTTCCTTGGCACCGGTAAACGGGTCTCTTTCGCCTTTGACAACAGTGAATCGAATACCCACTATCGACTGGGCTACACCAATCCATACTATACCGTGGATGGTATAAGTCGGGGTTTCAACTTAAGTTATCGCAAGAGTGACTTTGACGCCGTCGATACTGCGAGGTATCTCACCGATACCGGACTCGTTGGGGTCAATTTTGGCGTACCCGTCACCGACACGGATCGTATCAACTTCTCCTTTGACCTGGTTTCGACAGAATATAAAATCCCAACGACCGCATCCGACCAGATTACCGGTTTTCAGGCTGAGAACGGCAGCGATTTTCTTGATTTCAAGCTGGGAACCAGCTGGATCAGGGATTCCCGCGACTCAGCCATGATGCCTACCAAGGGTGGCCTGCAGAGTTTCAGTGGAAGCGCCACTCTGCCAGGCAGTGACCTGAGCTACTACAAAGTTGCCTACAAACATAAGCGCTACTTTCCCTTGAGCAAGGTGCTTACTCTGGGATTGTCCGGTAGTGCCGCCTATGGCGATGCCTACGGTGATACCAGCCGTCTTCCCTATTGGGAGAACTATTTTGCCGGTGGCGTCAAATCAGTGCGTGGCTTCAGGGATTTCAGTCTTGGTCCGATTGACTCCAACAGCGATCCGCTTGGTGGTAATGTGAAAATCGTTGCTAATGGTGAGCTGTTCTTCCCAGCGCCCTTCAAACTGATGGAAAAAACCATCCGTTTAGGTCTGTTCATCGATGCCGGTAACGTCTATGACACCAGCGGTGGTGGTGACATAGACCTGGGTGATCTGCGTTACTCAACCGGTGCTTCTCTCTTCTGGCTCTCACCCATGGGCGCCTTGGGGATGAGCCTGGGTTATCCGTTGAATGCCAGTTCGGATGACGATGAGGAACTGTTTCAGTTTACCTTTGGTTCGGCCTTTTAATTCTGGAGAACTGTTTTGAAGCTATTAGTTCGTATCTCTACGCTCTTTCTACTCTGTGCACTGTGCACTGTTGCGGTAGCGGAGACCTACAAGATCGGTTTTGTCAATGTAGACAGAGCGGTTAAGAAATCTCCCCAGTACGCCGCCACCAGCAAGGCGTTGGAGGAGGAGTTCAGTCGCCGTAATAAGGAGTTGATTGACCAGCAGAAACAGTTGAAAAAACTGGAGGACAAGTTGGCTCTGGACAGTGCAATAATGAGTGATACCGAGGTCAGGCATCTGGAGAGCGACATTCGCTCACGCCGTCGCTCGTTGAATAACTTCCGCGAAGAGTTCCGTGAGGATCGCAATCTGCGCAACAATGAAGAGCTCAACAAACTGCTGCGAAAATTCTCCGAAGTTGTGATTCAGGTGGGAAAGGAGGAGAGCGTCGATCTCATCCTCAATCAAGAGAGCGTGATCTACTTTAATTCGAGGATTGACCTGACGGGCACCGTGCTGGAGAAGATGAAAAGCATTCATAAGGCATCTACCAAATAACCGCCTGTAGCAGCTGGATTATTCGTGAGTTTTCTTCTCCGGGAGTTGGCGCGCCGCACCGATGTCAGAGTGCAGGGTGACAACAGCTGCAGTATTACCCATGTTGATACAATCCAGAATGCCGGGTTGGGTGCAATCTGCTTTCTTGCCAACAGCAAGTACCGAAAATATCTTGCTGAAACCAATGCCTCTGCCGTTATCCTGAGCGAAGAGTTCCTCGGCCAGTGCCGAACCAACGCCCTGGTATGCGATAACCCTTACCTGATATTTTCCCGGATTGCCGCTCTGCTCAATCCCGAAGAGGCACCCGTATGGGGAATACACCCATCCGCTGTAATCATGGCGGGGGCAAGGGTGGATGGCGCAAGCAGGGTAGGGCCCTGTTCTGTGGTTGAGGAGGGTGCAGTGATTGAGTCAGGCGTCTCGATCGGTCCGGGCTGTGTGGTGGGACGGGGATGCGTAGTGGGAGCGAATTCACGCCTGATTGCCAATGTCACTCTCTGTCGTGATACCACCATTGGACGGCGTGCCATAATACATCCGGGAGTGGTGATTGGCGGTGACGGTTTTGGTCAGGCCAACAATGAGGGTGTGTGGGAGAAAGTGCTGCAGCTTGGTAAAGTGCAGATCGGTGACGATGTGGAGGTCGGCGCCAACACCACTATTGATCGCGGCGCCCTTCAGGACACCGTGATCGGCAACGGTGTCAAGCTCGACAATCAAATACAGATTGCCCATAACGTACAGATAGGTGACCATACCGCAATTGCCGGTTGTGCCGCAGTCGCGGGTTCTGCCACCATCGGCAACTACTGCACTCTAGCGGGGGGCGCCGGTGTAGTCGGTCATGTGGAAATTGCGGACAATGTCCACATCTCCGCTCGGGCACTGGTTACCCGATCAATTAAGAAACCGGGCCTCTACAGTGGCCTGCCTGCGGTTACCAATAGTGCATGGCGTAGAAGTGTCGCTGAGATCCGGCGGCTGGGTGATATAATAAAGCGCTTGAGAGTGCTGGAGAAACAGGTTCACTCCCAGGAAACTGAGGTGAAGAGTGACAGGGAGAGTATCTCCTAGCCTGGATGATTCATGAAACATTCGGGTCTACTCGGGGTCGGAGTCGATTGCGCTGAAATGGCGAGTATTTCCTGACATACTCAACGCAATCGACTCCGACCCCTGCCGCTTAATTGTATAACTATTCGGGACACCCGTTCTGCTCGGTACGGTGGTGGGTGCATGTAGGATGTGGTGAGCTTGCGAACCGCATCAATCATCTGAATAGTTACGTTTTTAATTATTGTATCTACCGGCCAATAACAGAGCCGGTGGCAGGGGGGAGTTTTGACTGTAATGGATATCAACAAGGTGCTGCGCTTGCTGCCGCATCGCTATCCGTTTCTGCTGATAGATCGAGTGCTGGAGTTTGAAAAAGACCAGCGCCTGACTGCACTGAAAAATGTTACCTATAATGAACCATTTTTTAATGGGCACTTCCCAATACGCCCAGTGATGCCGGGCGTATTGATCATTGAGGCGATGGCTCAGGCCACCGGCCTGCTGGCGACGGAATCCAATCCTGAGAGCATGAGCGAGACTACCGTCTATCTGTTTGTCGGTATCGACAAAGCCCGTTTCAGGAGACCTGTTGAACCGGGTGATCAGTTGATAATTGAGGTCAATCAACAGACGATCAAACGGGGTATCGGTAAGTTTATCTGTAGCGCAACAGTTGACGGTCAGGTGGCAGCGACTGCTGAGATTATGTGCGCCGCGCGGGACTTCGCACCTTGATTGATAACACGGCAATAGTTGATCCTACAACGGAGCTGGGTGAGGGGGTCAGCATCGGACCCTATGCAGTTATCGGTGCAAATGTCAGCATTGGCAAAGGGACCATAATCGCCCCCCATGCTGTGGTTAACGGCCCCACGCGTATTGGTGAGGATAACCACATTTTTCAATTTGCTTCGGTTGGTGAAGATCCACAGGATAAGAAATACGCCGGTGAGGAGACCTACCTGGAGATTGGTGACCGTAACGTTATCCGGGAGTTTTCCACGGTCAACCGTGGGACGGCTCAGGATGTCGGAGTGACCCGTATCGGCTGTGATAACCTGCTGATGGCCTATACCCACGTCGCTCACGACTGCCAGATAGGTGACCATGTGATCATGGCAAATGCCGCCTCTCTTGGCGGGCATGTGACGATAGGGGACTGGGCCATCCTGGGTGGTTTCACCATAGCCCATCAGTTCACCCATATCGGCGCCCACAGTTTTTGCGCTATGGGAACCCATATCACCAAGGATATTCCACCGTTTGTTACCGTAAGCGGCCAGCCGGCAAAACCCTATGGTATCAACTCGGAAGGGTTGCGCCGGCGGGAGTTCAGCGCCGATGCCATCACTTGGATAAAGCGTGGCTATAAGCTGATCTACAAGCAGCAGCTGAAGCTTGATGAAGCACTGGCTGAGTTAAAGGTTCTGCTGGAGAAGTGCCCGGAACTGGCCCTCTATATAGATTTTCTAGAGCACGCCGAGCGCGGCATTGTTCGCTGACAAGCCACTGCGCCTTCAACTGCCGTGTGGAGCAGTGCAGGGTCAGCTTATATTAATCGAGCACCAAACAGTGAATCGTTTATGTTGAAGATTGGCATTGTCGCCAACGAACCTTCGGGAGACCTCCTGGGGGCGGGGCTGATCAAAGAGATTCGCAACCGTTGTCCCGAGGTGAGTTTTGAAGGGGTTGGCGGGCCGCTGATGGAGGCGCAGGGTTGCCGCAGTCTGTTTTTGATGGAGCGGCTCTCAGTCATGGGGTTGGCGGAAGTGTTGAAGCACCTGCCGGAACTGCTTTCAATACGCCGCCAACTGGTGGCTCATTTCAAGGCTAACCCGCCCGATCTGTTTATCGGCGTCGATGCTCCTGATTTCAACCTGGGGTTGGAGCGAGCGTTAAAATCCATCGCCATACCCACCGTCCACTATGTTAGCCCCACCGTTTGGGCGTGGCGCCCAAAGCGGGTTAAGAAGATACGTAAAGCTGTCGACCTGATGCTCTCCATCTTTCCCTTCGAAGTGGAGTTCCTCAAACAACACCATGTCCCCGTCTCTTTTGTCGGTCATCCCCTGGCGGATGAGATCCCGTTTGAGAACAGCCGTATCAAGGCGAGGGAGAGGCTTAGCGTGGCGCGAGAGGGGCAGGTGATCGCACTGATGCCGGGGAGCAGGATGAGTGAAATCAATACACTCTCCGAGCTGTTTCTGCAGACCGCCCGACAGTGCCTTATAGAACAACCGGGACTTCGTTTTCTGGTGCCGATGGTGAATGATAAAACGCATGAGGCGTTTGCCGACTACTGGAAAACTGTTGCCCCGGAGTTACCGCTCACTCTTTTGAAGGGGGGGGCAAGGGATGCCATGGAAGCCGCCGACGTGGTACTGACCGCCTCCGGTACAGCCACCCTTGAGGGGATGCTGCTGAAGCGCCCAATGGTGGTTGCCTATCGCCTGAACCGCCTCACCTACTGGTTGGTCAGTACCTTCAATATGGTGAAAATTCCCTATGTGGCAATGGCCAACCTGTTGGCGGGTGAAGCCCTGGCACCGGAGTATATTCAGGATGCAGCCACCCCTGAAGCACTCTCTTCGGCGGTGATCAGTTTTCTCCAGTCCCCTAAGCGTGTCGCCCTGATTGAGCAGCGTTATGCAACCCTGCACCGGGAGATGCGGCAGGGTTCAGACGGTAAAGCGGCAGATGCGGTATTGCAGCTAGTGCACAAGGGGAAGTGTGGTGAGTCCTAAGAAGAAACGGTACATAGCCGGTGTCGATGAGGTAGGTCGCGGCCCCCTGGCTGGGCCAGTGGTGGCGGCTGCGGTGATTCTCGATCCACAGCGGCCCATCGTCGGATTGGCTGATTCGAAAAAACTGAGTGAAAAGCGTCGCGAGCTGTTGGCTGATAAGATCAGAAAAAATGCACTGAGCTGGGCACTTGGCCGCGCCGAGGTGGAGGAGATCGAAGAGATCAACATTCTCCAGGCGAGTCTGTTGGCGATGCGGCGGGCGGTGGAAGCGCTGGATACGACCCCGGATCACGCCTTGATCGACGGCAATCGCTGCCCCGTGGGGCTTCTCTGCAGCGCAGAAGCGATTGTCGGCGGGGATGGCAGCGAGGAGGCGATCAGCGCCGCCTCGATTATTGCCAAAGTGGCCCGCGACCGGGAGATGCAGGAGCTCGATACCCGCTACCCGGGCTATGGTCTCGCCAGACACAAGGGCTACCCCACCAAGGCACATATCGAGGCGCTGAAAACATTGGGGGTGAGTGAAATCCACCGCCGTTCATTTGGCCCGGTGAAGCGGTTGTTGTGATTAGTGTTTGTCTGGAAATAAAAAGGGACGCTGAGAACGCAGAGTAGGCGCAGAGGACGCGGAGAAAAGCTTTTTTATCACCGATCACTATTAA
>JBEVXT010000846.1:19858-32802 GCA_040505955.1 Sedimenticola sp.
GTGTTTGTCTGGAAATAAAAAGGGACGCTGAGAACGCAGAGTAGGCGCAGAGGACGCGGAGAAAAGCTTTTTTATCACCGATCACTATTAACTTAAGTTTTGGAGTTCAAATGGTGATCTGAGCCTGTGTTGCGGTAGGGGTCGGAGTCGATTGCATTGAAAATGTTGGAAAATGCACTGGATTTCGGTGCAATCGACTCCGACCCCGGGTACAGATTCCGTTACCGAGAGATTTGAACTCCGAAACTTGAATATTTAAAAAACCACCAAGGTTTTGTCACACGTTATGGTTACTGACAACTGACAACTGACAACTGACAACTGACAACTGTATGACCGACAACTGCAATTCTCAGGTTAGAATGATCTCATCATGAATCCCGCCTTCGTCCATCTCAGAGTCCATACCGAATACTCCATGGTTGACGGCATGGTGCGGATCAAACCGTTGGTCGCAGGGGTGTCGAAGCTCGGCATGCCAGCAGTGGCGGTGACCGACCAGTCTAACCTCTTCTCTCTGGTTAAGTTCTATAAGGCCTCGATTGCAGCCGGGGTGAAGCCGATAAGTGGTAGCGATATCTGGATCCGCAATCCTCTTGATGTCAACAATCCTTTTAGACTGCTGCTTCTGGTGCAGAATGTGGTCGGTTACGCCAACCTCACCCGTATCGTCTCCCGCAGTTACCGCGAGGGGCAGCATCTTGGCCGCGCCATGGTCGACCGGGAGTGGCTTGATGAGACCAGCTGTGACGGACTAATCGCCCTCTCTGCAGGACGCTCGGGTGATATTGGCAGAGCACTTCTGGCTGGTAATAGAGAGGAGGCGGTGGAGTTGTTGGCCGCTTGGGTGGGGCTGTTCGGTGAGCGCTTCTATCTGGAGTTGCACCGTACCGGCAGGGAGGGGGAGGAGGATGCCTTGCATCGCAGTGTTGAGTTGGCCATTGCCCATGATGTTCCGGTGGTGGCCACCAACGATGTCCATTTTCTCCATCCTGAGGATTTCGAGGCCCATGAGGTGCGGGTCTGTATTCACGAAGGGCGCACCGTCGATGACTCCAGACGGCCAAAAAACTACAGTAAGCAGCAGTACCTGCGCAGTCCCGCAGAGATGGCGGAACTCTTCTCCGATATTCCCGAAGCGTTGGAGAACAGCGTTGAGATCGCCAGGCGCTGCAATATTGAGCTGACACTGGGCAAGAATTACCTGCCCGATTTTCCGCTACCCCCGGGGATGACCACCGAGACTTTTTTCTCTGCTGAGTCGCGCAAGGGGCTAGAGCTGCGTCTGGAGAAAATTCTCAACAGGAAAGATACAGAATATGCGGTGAAGCGCAAAGTCTACGACGAGCGTCTGGAGATCGAACTGAATGTGATCAACCAGATGGGTTTTCCCGGTTACTTTCTGATCGTCGCGGACTTCATTCAGTGGGCCAAGGACAGTGATATTCCGGTCGGTCCGGGACGCGGTTCGGGCGCCGGTTCCATTGTCGCCTACGCTCTGAAGATCACCGATCTCGATCCAATAGAACACGAGCTTCTTTTTGAGCGTTTCCTCAACCCGGAACGTGTCTCCATGCCCGACTTCGATGTCGATTTCTGTATGGATAAGCGCGATCTGGTGATCGACTATGTGGCGCGCAAGTATGGCCGTGATTCAGTTTCACAGATCATCACCTACGGCTCCATGGCCGCCAAGGCGGTGGTGCGTGATGTCGGGCGGGTACTGGGACACCCCTACGGTTTTACCGACCGTATAGCCAAAATGGTGCCGTTCGAGATCGGCATTACCCTTGATAAGGCGCTGGAGCAGAGTGAAGAGCTGGCTCAGGTCTACGCCGAAGAGGAGGAGGTGACCCTGCTCCTCAATATGGCGAAGAAGCTGGAGGGGTTGACCCGTAACGCCGGTAAGCATGCCGGTGGCGTAGTGATCTCCCCCGGCCTGTTGACCGATTTCACTCCCCTCTATTGTGAGGCGGGGGGGGAGAATCTGGTTACCCAGTTCGATAAGGACGATGTCGAGCAGGTGGGGTTGGTGAAGTTCGACTTCCTTGGTCTGCGCACCCTCACTATCGTCGACTGGGCATTAAAAACGGTCAATCGGCAACGTCTTGCCGCAGGTGAAGCGGCGGTGGACATTGAGAGCATTTCGATGGAGGATGAAGCCTCTTTCCGATTGCTGAAAAACTGCGAGACCACCGCTGTATTCCAGCTTGAATCCCGCGGTATGAAGGAGTTGGTCAAGAAACTCCAACCCGACTGTTTTGACGATATCACCGCGCTGGTGGCGCTCTACCGGCCCGGCCCCCTGCAGTCAGGTATGGTGGATGACTTTATTGCCCGTAAGCATGGGCTGCAGAAGGTGGTCTATCCTCACCCCGATCTGGAGCCGATCCTGGCTCCCACCTACGGCGTTATTCTCTACCAGGAACAGGTGATGCAGATCGCCCAGGTACTGGCCGGTTACTCCCTTGGCGGCGCCGACCTGCTACGTCGTGCCATGGGCAAAAAGAAGATCGAGGAGATGCAGAAGCAGGGAGAGCTTTTCCGCAAGGGGGCGGTTGAGCGCGGTGTCGATGAGGAGACGGCCACCTACATCTTCGATTTGATGGAGAAGTTTGCCGGTTATGGCTTTAACAAGTCACACTCCGCAGCCTATGCCCTGGTCTCCTACCAGACGATGTGGCTCAAATCCCACTATCCCGCTGCCTTTATGGCGGCTGTGCTTTCAGCCGATATGGACACCACTGAAAAGGTGGTGACCCTGATCGAGGAGTGTCGCAGTATGGGGTTGACGGTGATGCCACCCCACCTCAACCATTCGCAATTTAAGTTTACGGTCAACGGTGACGATACCGTGATCTACGGCCTGGGTGCCATCAAGGGGGTGGGTGAATCGGCTATCGAGGCAATTATCGCCTACCGTCCGGCGGCGGACGGCTACCGTGATCTGTTTGAGTTCTGTCGTCTGGTCGATCTGCGCAAGGTCAATCGCCGGGTGCTGGAGTCTCTGATCCGTGCTGGCGCTATGGATGAGCTTGGCTGTAATCGCGCCACTCTGATCTCCCTCCTCCCGCTGGCGCTGAAGATGGCGGAGCAGCATCATGCCGACAGTGCAGCCGGTCAGAGTGATCTTTTCGGTCTCTCCGACCCCGATCCGGTAGCCAGCGGGGATCATCAGGTGGTTCCTGACAACCTGGATGAGTGGGAAGATGATATACGTCTTCAGGGTGAGAAGGAGACCCTTGGACTCTACCTCACCGGCCACCCCATTGACCGCTACCTGGATGAGTTTTCCGGCCTCGGTATCACACAGATCGGCAGCCTCTCACTGGAGGAGGCGGCGGGAGAGGATAAATATCGGCGCCGCTCGGGACGACGTGTCATGGTCGCAGGCCTAGCTCTCTCCGCCGGTCACCGGCAGACCCAGCGGGGTACGATGGGTACCCTGGTTCTGGATGATCGCAGCGGCCGTATTGAGGCGACACTTTTTTCCGAAGCCTACGAGGCGTACCAGGAGTTACTGGTAAGTGACCGAATTCTGGTGGTGGTGGGAAGCCTCAACTACGATGAGTATCGCGGTGGCCTGAGTGTGCGGGTGGATCAGGTAGTGGAGTTTGAGGATGCAAGGGCGGCGGGCGCAGGCTCTCTCAGGCTGAAGACGGACTGGCGGCTGCTCGAAGAGATGGGGCAAACAGCGTCGGTGTTTACCCGGAAGCTGGAAGCGATCTGCTCTCCCTATCGCAACGGATCCTGCGATCTTCAGGTCACTTATCGGGGGCGAGAAGCGATGGGCACTCTGGTGTGCGGCGAGAGCTGGCGGTTGGCGCCAAGGGATGAGCTGTTACGAAAACTGCGACGGCTTATTGGGGTGGAGCGGGTGAAAGTGGTCTACTCCCGGCGCCCTTCCGGTGATAGAAACCCCAGCGAAACGGCTGCCGGTTGAGTAGTCAACGGCCTGATAATAAATATTCAGCACCCAACGTAACGGGTGTGCTAAATAAATACCATTCGCATTCATTTCCGGCTGGGTTTCAGGTGGATCAAAATTCACGCATTATTGGATAATGGGGCCAAGCCACCCTGTTATATCCTCCCCGAATCCGGTATATTCCGCCCATGAACCTGAACTTCCTTGAATTTGAGCAGCCTGTCGCCGAACTTGAGGCGAAAATCGAAGAGTTGCGCCTGGTCGGCGACGACAACGAGATCAATATCCAGGATGAAATCACGCGCCTGGAAAGTAAGAGCAAAAGTCTGACCGAGTCGGTCTTCTCCTCACTCAAGCCCTGGCAGATATCGCAGCTGGCACGCCACCCGCTACGCCCCTATATGTTTGATTATATCGAGCATATATTCGATGATTTTCAAGAGCTTCACGGCGATCGCGCCTATGCTGACGATCATGCCATCGTTGGCGGTGTCGCGCGCCTGGATGGTCGGCCGGTAATGCTGATTGGGCATCAGAAGGGTCGGGATACGAAAGAGAAGATACACCGTAATTTCGGCATGCCCCGCCCGGAGGGCTATCGTAAGGCCTTGCGCTTGATGGAGACCGCCGAGCGTTTCAGGTTGCCGATCCTCACCTTCATCGATACTCCCGGCGCCTATCCAGGCATAGGGGCGGAAGAGCGTGGTCAGAGTGAGGCGATTGCCAGGAATCTTCTGGTGATGTCGGGGCTTAAGACGCCCATTGTCTGTACTGTGATGGGGGAGGGTGGCTCCGGCGGCGCACTGGCGATCGGTGTGGGTGACCGTGTGTTGATGCTACAGTACAGCACCTACTCGGTTATCTCACCCGAAGGCTGTGCCTCCATCCTGTGGAAGAGTGCCGAGAAAGCACCCCTGGCGGCTGAGGCGATGGGTATCACCTCACACCGGTTGAAAGAGCTGGGCCTGATCGACACCATCATTCCAGAGCCCCTGGGCGGCGCCCACCGTGACATTGCCACCACTGCCCGCAACCTCAAGCATGAGCTGCTCAACACCCTGGAGCATCTGCAGGCGACCCCGATCGACAAACTGCTGGAGGAGAGATATCAGCGTTTGATGAGCTATGGGGAGTTCACCACCTGATGTCGGCAGCAGCAGCTTAATACCCAATGGCCTTTACCACGGCCGACCTCCAGCGTCTCCTCGGGAAACTTCCCTCTTCTTCATGCTACTGGGTGGCCTATAGCGGCGGGCGGGACTCCCATGTGCTTCTCCATGCCATGGCTGTTCTGAAGTATCAACTCGGCGCAACTCTCCGCGCCGTCCATATTAATCACGGGTTACAGCCGGCGGCCGCTGGTTGGGAGAGTCACTGTCTCGCCATATGTGAAAATCTGGGGGTTCCGCTGGAGGTTATCCGTTTGGCGCTGACGCCGAAGAGGGGGGATAGCCTGGAAGCTGTGGCCCGGGAGGGGAGGTACCGTGCGATACGTCAGCTGATCGCTGAAGGAGATCTGTTGTTGACCGCCCACCATCAGGATGATCAGGCTGAGACCGTCCTGCTGCAGCTTCTGAGAGGGGCCGGTCCCGCCGGGCTGGCGGCGATGCCTCGGCTCGACAGGTTTGGCGTGGGTTATCGCGCCCGGCCGCTTCTCGATTTCTCCCGTGATGAATTGGCCAGCTATGCCGCTGAGCATCAACTCAACTGGGTGGAGGATGCAACCAATCTTGACCCTGCATTTGATCGTAACTACCTCAGGAGCGAGATACTTCCCCGGCTACAGTCCCGCCGGCCGGGGGTTGCTCGTGCTATCTCGCGCAGTGCCGCCCATTGTGGCGAGAGTCATGCTCTGGTTGAAGCTCAGGCTGCTGAGGATCTGAAAGAGCTGTCAGGCAGGTTGGCGGGCACCCTCGATATACCCCGGTTGTCGCTACTGCCTCGTGGAAGAGTCAGAGCGGTACTGCGTTACTGGATTGTCTCTTCCGGTTTCTCACTGCCCAATACCGTCAAGCTCAACAGCATCATCGACGAGGTGATGGCCGCCGATGAGGAGAGAACGCCATTGCTGCAGTGGCCCGGTGTTGAGATAAGACGTTATCGAAGAGACCTCTACCTGATGGTTCCCCTGGTGGACGTTGACGCAGCAGCAGTAGAAGTTGTAGAACAGGGTTTGCGTTGGCGGCTCTCTCCCGGCATGGGGGAGTTTCGATTGCAGGAGGGAGAGGGCGGCATTGATCCCGGATTACTTGGTGGAGCCGAACTGCAGATCCGTTACCATCATCTGAGCAATCGCCTGCACCTCCAGGGCAGAAGCCACTCCACCCGCTTCAAGAATTTCTACCAGGAGAGGGGGGTTCCACCATGGATGCGGGGCCGCCTGCCGCTGCTTTATTCCGGTGATCAGCTGGTGGCGGTGGCCGACTTAGTCATCTGTCACCCCTTCGGTGTCGCCAGGGGGGAGCGGGGTTTATTACCAAACTGGGTGCGTGGGCCGGAATCCATCAGCAGTGAATAATCTCGGATAGAGGCAAATACCACCCTGTTACTGCGGGGATACTGAGTGCAATATATCCCCCCGGTTATTTCCCCAACGCCGGGAATCCGCCCTCCAGAAGGTAGGCGTCAAATCCCAGCTTGCTCATGAGGAACGCGGCGGCGGAGCTGCGCTGACCGGTTTCACAGCAGAAGATGTACTGTAGGGATCTATCCATCTCGGCACTTTGAGTACGCAACTGGTGCAGGGGAATGTTGACCGCCCCTTCCATTCGGCAATTGTTGAACTCATCTTCCATGCGTACATCAATGCGGATCGCGCCGCTGTGCACCATTTCCGTTGCCGCCTCCAGGTCGATTGACTTGAGCAGCGGCTCCTCCAGCAGCTCGGTGAAATCCTTTTTTGAGAGACGTTGCAGCTTACCGCCAGTCAGCATAGTGACCGTCGCGTTACGCGGTGAATTGGAGATCAACGCCTCTTCGCCAAAACTGTCACAGCTCTCCAGTTCAGCAAGGATTGCCTCCCCTGTATCCGTCGGGTGGGTGACGCGGCAGCGGCCCTGGGCAATGATGTAGTAGTAGTCACCGGGGTCACCCATACTGACAATCACCTGCCCCGCTTTTGCCGACACCTCTTCCATATGGTTGAAGAGCAGTTGGATATTGGCTGCCGGCAGTTGCATAAAAGTGTGGGTCTGCAGCATCGCCATCATCCAGGCGCTCTCTTCAATGCCTGGCCCCGAACCCACGGGGAGGTCCACCTCTGAAGTTGGGGGCAGTTGTGTTTCGGCAAACTCTCCCCAGGCCAACAGCTTTCCCAGCAGTCGTGCATCAACGGTGGCAATCACGGCGCTCTCCGAGACAACACTGCCCTGGTGGCGCCTTGGCTTCCGGTTTGAGAGTGCGTAGAGGGCCTTTTCACTACCCGAGGCCACCCTCAGTTGCTCTTCTCCGTCATCGAGTTGAACTTCACCGCTGATAAGAAAAACCGCATCATTATCATGATCACCCATCTGGAACAGTGCTTCCCCCCTGTTGTAGCGCTGCAAACGGCAGTTGTCGGCCAGATACAACAGGCTCTCCTCATAGAGGGCATGTATCGGAATCAGTGTACGAAATTTGTTGAGATCGAGATCCATAACGGCACCAACTACCTATGTAGTTCTTGTTTGCTGTACAAGGGGTACGGATGGAGTATCACCTGAACCCGTTCGAAAACAGACCTGTAGTATATCTGAAACATCCCAGGAGTGGGTGTTTCCAGGCTTCAACTAGTGTAATATTCGCGCTCTGATTTGTGCGAGGTAAACCATGCAGGATATCAATCCAATCACCAATAAAATCAGCGAATTACAAGGGCGCTCAGAGACCCTGAGGGGGTACCTTTGACTACGATGAGAAGCAGGAACGCCTGACGGAGGTTCTGCGGGAACTGGAAGATCCCGAAGTGTGGAGTGAGCCGGATCGTGCTCAGGCGCTGGGCCGGGAACGTGCGGCACTGGAGACAGTGGTGTTTACACTGGTTGAGCTGAGAGACGGACTCACCGATGCCCGTGATCTGCTTGAGATGGCACTTGAGGAGGAGGACGAGGAGACCGTTGACGCCCTGGTTGCTGATCTGCAAGCTTTTGATGTTCAGGTGGCGGATCTGGAGTTCCGGCGTATGTTCTCCGGTGAGATGGACGCCAATAACGCCTTCGTTGATATCCAGGCAGGCTCCGGTGGTACTGAAGCCCAGGACTGGTCGGAGATGCTGCTGCGTATGTATCTGCGCTGGGGTGAGCATCGAGGATTCAAAACCGAGTTGATGGAGGTATCCGCCGGTGATGTGGCGGGGATCAAGTCCGCCACTATTCGTTTTGTCGGTGATTATGCCTTTGGTTGGTTGAGAACCGAGATTGGTGTTCATCGACTGGTGAGAAAATCCCCCTTCGACTCGGGCAATCGTCGGCACACTTCGTTTGCCGCCGTATTTGTCTCCCCGGAAGTGGATGACACGATTGAGATCGATATCAATCCCGCCGATCTGCGGATTGATGTCTACCGTGCCAGCGGCGCTGGCGGGCAGCATGTAAACAAGACTGAGTCGGCGGTGCGAATCACCCACAACCCAACGGGCGTGGTGGTGCAGTGTCAGAACGACCGTTCCCAGCACAAGAACAAAGATCAGGCGATGAAGCAGCTCAAGGCCAAACTCTATGAGCTGGAGATGCAGAAACGCAGTGAGGGACAGCAGGCACTGGAAAAAACCAAGTCAGATATCGGCTGGGGCAGTCAGATCCGCTCCTATGTACTCGACCAGTCCCGCATCAAGGATCTGAGAACCGGCGTCGAAACCGGCAACACCCAAGCGGTGCTTGATGGAGGGCTTGATCTGTTTATCGAGGCGAGCCTCAAAAGTGGCCTGTAACTCCCCGTTTTTATGGCGGGATCTAAACCAGAACATTGAATGACGAGTTGAAGAATGACTGACCAAATCCAGGATGAGAACAAACTCATCGCCCAGCGGCGAGAGAAACTGGGGCAAATTCGCGAACGCGGCATCGCCTTTCCCAACGATTTTCGCCGCAATGTGGTGGCGGGTGAGCTGCATGCCGAGTATGGAGAGAAGGAACCGGAGGCGCTGGAGAAACTGGCTGTCCGGGTTCGGGTTGCCGGGCGTTTGATGAGCCGCCGTATCATGGGCAAGGCGAGCTTTGCCCATGTGCAGGATATGTCGGGTACCATTCAGCTGTTTGTTCAGCGCGATTCACTGCCGGAAGGTTTCTACAACCAGCAGTTCAAAAAAGAGCTGGATGTGGGTGATATCGTTGGCGCTGAGGGGCAGTTGTTCAAGACCAAAACCGGTGAGCTGTCAGTACGCTGTGATGAGTTCCGCCTGCTGACCAAGTCCCTGAGGCCGCTGCCGGAAAAGTTTCACGGACTTACCGATTTGGAGCAGCGCTACCGCCGCCGCTACCTGGATCTGATTATGAGCGAAACCTCACGTGAGACGTTCAGAATTCGTACCCGGATTATTCAGTTCATTCGCAGTTATCTCGACCGCCTTGATTTCATGGAGGTTGAGACCCCGATGATGCAGGCGATACCGGGCGGCGCCACCGCAAGACCTTTCCTTACACACCATAACGCCCTCGATATGCAGCTATTTCTGCGTATTGCCCCCGAGCTTTATTTGAAACGTCTGGTGGTTGGAGGGTTTGAACGGGTCTATGAGATCAATCGCAACTTTCGTAATGAAGGACTCTCCACCCGGCATAATCCTGAGTTCACCATGCTTGAGTTTTATGAGGCTTATGCCGATTATCACGACCTGATGAACCTGACCGAGGATATGTTGCGTAATCTGGCACAGGAGGTGGTGGGTGATACGCTGGTCAGTTACCAGGGTGATGAGTATGACTTCGGTAAACCGTTTGACCGCATGACCATCAAGGAGTCGATTCTGCACTTCAATCAGAATATCAGTGAACAAGAGCTGGATGATCCCGACCAAGCGCGGGCTCTGGCCGAGGGGTTGGGTATCCCTCTGAAGGCAAGCTATGGCCTCGGCAAGGTGCAGATTGAAATTTTTGAGAAGACGGTTGAGCATCGGTTGATGAATCCTACCTTTATCACCGCCTATCCCACTGAAGTTTCACCACTGGCACGTCGCAACGACAACGATCCCTTTGTCACCGATCGCTTCGAGTTCTTTGTCGGCGGCCGGGAGATCGCCAACGGCTTCTCCGAGCTTAATGATGCCGAGGATCAGGCTGAGCGTTTCCGGCAGCAGGTGGAAGAGAAGGAGGCGGGTGATGATGAAGCGATGCACTATGACGCTGACTATGTGTGCGCGCTGGAGCACGGTATGCCGCCGACCGCAGGTGAAGGCATTGGCGTTGATCGCCTGGTGATGCTGTTTACCGATGCGCCCTCCATCCGGGATGTGCTGCTGTTTCCGCATATGCGGCCGGAGTGATGTTGTCCGAATGAAAAGTGGCAAGCAGGGCGCAGAGAGTGCGGAGAATACGCAGAGGGCGCAAAGAAAGCAGAGATGTTAAAGATGAGCTGTTTTTTGGGTAACTATTCAGCGCACCCCTGAAAACCACAGTTATAGTGGAACAGGGATGCACCGTTTACGGACCTAAGGATGGAATCCAGGGGACAGCGCTCCGTAGCGCTGGATACCCGCCTGCGCGGGTATGACGGGAAAGAGGGAAGTTCGACCACTGGGTTCCAACCTATGCAGGGATGACCATGGTATTAAGCTTAAGTTAATGACATTGAGTTCACTCCTACATCTGAGTTCCGAACTACCGTGCTGAATAGTTACCTGTTTTTTTGATTGGTACTAAATAACAGGTATGAAAAAGGAGACGTTATGCCTCCTTTTTATTGGGTGGATTTCCTTTGAAATCAGCTGTCGGCAATGCGGCAGTTGTTCATAAAGGCTTCCAGGCCCACCTCTTCGGCGTAGGCTTTGAGTACCTTGGGCCGGGGTCCTTTCTCCTTGACGGTAAATATCTTCTCCGGCTCAGCCGGGATGTTGCCGTACTGACCGGCGGGAATTTTTACCGTAACGGTTGGCTTGCTCTTGCGGCTACGACGCTTCTTTACGGTTGTCTTGGTCTCCTTGACAGTACTCTTTGCCGCTGCCTCGCTCTTCTCTCTCTCCTTTTCGCGCTCGATCTTAACCGTTATTTTACGGATATTCCGATAGTTGCAGCGAACGAAAGAGTCAAAGGAGATACTTGCCTCCTCCAGTGATGAAAGCAGCTGCTGATAGATAGTATTCTGTGCTTCACGCTCTTTCAGCTCTTTTGCTTGCGCTGCTTCCAGGGATTCAAGCTGTGAACGTAGGGATTTGATTATTCTTTCTCGTTGATCGGTCATATTATTTCCGGAGCCTATGAACTGTTTTATTATGAATCTGGTCGTCAATTCTAGCCCCTGATGTGGTAGCAGGTAAATAGGAGTGTGGTTCAGGGTTGAATTAGAGCAGGATCCCTTCAACCTCAGCCAGATCCTCCGCTACCCCTTCTATGGTGACGATGTCCACTTCCGGTTCGAGGCTGACCTTGGTGAAGGAGGGGATCTGAGTGATATCGGTCTCTTCCAGGTGGTGTATGTTCAACGCCTGGAGTCTCGCCACCAGAACCACGTCAACATAGTTGCAATCACTGCTGCTGTCGTAGGCAAAGTCCTTGAAGTGCTCGGCCACCTGCACCAGGCTGTTGGGGAAATTCCAGCTCTCCAGAATCTGTTTGCCGATGGTGGGGGCGAGTTGGTCGACAAAATAGTCGAGACGGTTTTCGTTCTCAATCAGCTGCGGGTAGGCTTCCGACATAATCAGGATTGGCAGGGAGCCGATATTGTGAATTAGCCCTGCCAGCATCGCCTGATCCCGATCCAGCCATGGCAGGTGCTGGGCCAGCACCCGGCTGATGGCTGCTATCTGGACGCTCTGGGCCCAGTTGGCCCGCAGTCGCTTGTCGAGTGCATCGGAGGTGGCCTGAAAAATCTGCTTCATTGCCAGGCTGACCACCAGACTGCGAACCAGCTTGTTGCCAAGGCGGGTAATGGCAACCTGAATGCTGTCGATAGGGACTCTGCCGCGATAGAGTGGGCTGTTGGCGACCTGCAGCAGGCGTACTGAGATCGCTGCATCGGTAGCTACAAGATCGGCAACCTGAATGGCGGTTGTATCCTCATTCTCCACCGCATCACGTACTCTCAGCGCCACCTCCGGCAAGGTTGGCAGGGTGATTCTGTTTTCACTGATGGCGTTTTGCAGCGCATCCTGGAACTCGAGTTCGCTGATCATCTTTTCTTAATCTTGGTTGTTTTGGTGGGTCTCTATCTCTCAGGTGTTGTATGGAGAGTATAGGCTGACATGTTTTAAGTTATCAGTTTGCAGTTATCAGTTGTCAGTCCGAATCAAAGCCATACGGCAACTCCCTGAACGCAAGACGAGGTCCCTCTTCACTTTCAAGGTGCATGTCATTCTCTTCGTGGCCGCTGATCTCCATCTCCGCCAACAGTTCATAACCTCCATCGGGTGAGGGGCGGGCGTCCACCACTTTGCCGGCACCTTTCCCTGAAGTGCTGCTGCTGGAGAAGAGTTCATCTCCCGGAAGAGGGCGCTGACTGCTGTCAACATACGCCAGATACATGCGCCGCTTCAGTTTTCCCAGGTACTTCAGGCGGGCAACCACCTCCTGGCCGGTATAACACCCTTTGGTGAAACTGACGCCGTCGACAAGATCCATATTGGCCATCTGTGGAATAAATGCCTCCGCAGTCTCCCGGTAGATGGTGGGTATGCCGGCACGCAGATCATAGAGCGACCAGAGGTCGGCATCGGCTGGAGTGGCGGCGCTGGCCAATGCACTCCAGAGGTCGATAATGCGCTCTGCCTTGCCGATGATCTCAAAGCGGGCGGGTGCTCCAGGGTGCCTGATCAGAGTGCTGCCACTCTCCTGTACAACTTCGCCACTGTTGGCCGGGAGGGTGGAGAAATATTTCTCCAATAGTGAGG
>JBEVXT010000847.1:0-15245 GCA_040505955.1 Sedimenticola sp.
GCGTCAGTTATTGATCGCCTGATCGAATCGGAGACGCTACAACTCTCAGATACTTCGGTTGAGCTACCATACCATCTGTCGAGGGCGATTGAGGAGTTGGACCCTGCAATTGCCAAGCCCCTGTTGGATGAGGACGGCTACAAACAGATGCAAAAGATCCCGGCTGCTGGCATCAACACGCATTAGAGAATCATCCTGAAGCCGGCTTCGCAGAAGACAGGAAAATATTGGGTAACTATTCAGTGGTACCTGTTTATGGGTTAATTTCTCAAGGGTCGGAGTCAATGTCATTAACTTAAGCTTAATACCCTGGTCATCCCACCATCGGTTGGAACCCAGTGGTCGAACTTCCCTCTTTCCCGTCATACCCGCCCAGGCGGGTATCCAGCGCTACGGAGCGCTGTCCCCTGGATTCCATCCTTAGGTCCGTAAACGGTGCATCCCTGCACCACTACTCCCGCCTACGCGGGAATGACGCGCCTGAAGTTTACGGGGAATTTTCCACCTAAGTTAATGGCATTCACCCCCGTACCCAACTGAATTGTTGCGTCAGAAATATGAAACCATACGCCTGACTTGATCCATTATTGATTTTACAGCAGCCCCTTAACGGGAACACCATCCTGCTTCTGTTCCCGTGAGTAGATCTCATCCATATCCTGAACCAGGCCGGTTGCCAGTTCATCCTCTACAGCATCACGAACATCTACAATCACCAGATCAACATTCAGGGTGACACCGGCAAGTGGGTGGTTGGCATTTACGGTTATCTCATCTTCACTCACTGCTGTTACCGTTACCGGCTGCCGCCGACCGTCCTTGCTTGCTGCAAACGTCATTCCGACAACGACTTCTCCTTCAACGTTGAAGCGATCACGTGGAATCGCCCTGACAAATTTTTCATCACGCTCACCATAAGCCTCTTCCGGAGCCAGAGTAAACGTTAGACGATCACCGACACGCTTTCCCTCGATTTTCTTTTCCAAGGCGGGAAATACAGTTTCCCTGCCTTGAATAAATGAGAGGGTATCACTGTCATCACTGGTATCGATCAGATTCCCATCTGTATCTACCATCTTGTACTCAAGAGTAACCACTTTATCTTTAATGATCTGCATTACACACCTTCAACTAATAATTGGTAAAAGTCAGTACCTAATGGAACTTACTTATATACAGAAGCTTTCTTTGCGCCTTTGCGCCTTTGCGTCTTTGCGCGAAATAAAAGGTGTGTCTACATACTTGGGGTCGGAGTCGATTGCGCTGAAATTGCGAGTCTATTCTGAGATATTCAACGCAATCGACTCCGACCCCTACCACGCAACATGGTAAAAGAGGGTATCAGTGCTCACCTTTTGTTTTGCGTATACCGGCCAGCCGGTTGCCCTGTTTCTGCGGCCCACCCTTGGGGAAAATATCGTGCAGATAGCGGTTATTACCCCGCTCAGGACCCCAGACCTTCTTGAAGTGCTTAATCATGTCCCGCACCTGGGCCTGCACCCGCTTTTCATCATAAGCATCACGTATGAAATTGATCACATCCCAATGATCCTGCATCAGCTCAAGGGACTCCTTCTTGGCCAATGCAACGGCGTACTCTTCAGACCAGTCATCCATATTCTGGATATACCCTTCCTGGTCTGTAGCCACCATATGACCATCGACATCAACATACTCAATGCGCGTAGCGTATGGATTTGTGCTCATAATTACTACCTTCTAAAGCAGGATGGGAGCGCAAGCCCCCATCCATTTCAACTTACTGAAAACCAGCTCAGTTCATATATCCCTTCTTCACCCGAACGATCTGATAAGCGCGCCCGAGATATGTCAGAGGCACGCTCCATACATGCACCAGGCGGGTAAACGGAAAGATCAGGAATACCGTCATACCGAAGAGCATGTGAACCTTGAAGATTGTCGATACGCCAGCGATCAGGCTGGGATCAACACTCAGCGTCACAATACTTTTGACGTAGTCTGCCAGTGCCAGCATCTCCGATACATCACCATGTGAAGCATGTCCGAATGAGACAAAGATCGTCGTCAGCCCCAGTGTTACGGTGACGGTGAGCCAACCAATAACAAAGGTGTCACGCTTACGGCTGGCTGCCTTGACCCGTGGCTCGCTAATGCGACGGAGAAACAGCATCGCCGCCCCAGCAAGGCACATGGCACCAAAGATACCGCCAGCATAGACGGCTAGGTACTGATGGGAAACATCAGAGACCCCCAGTGCCAAAAACCAGCTATGTGGCATCAGCATACCGACAAAATGCCCCATAAAGATACCGATGATACCTACATGGAAGAGGTTGCTCGCCAGCCACATCCCCTTGTTACTGAGCAGTTGGCTGGAATCGGATTTCCAGGTGTACTGTTCACGGTCAAAGCGGATCCAGCTTCCAAGCAGGAAGATTACGCCTGCCACGTAGGGGTAAGCCCCGAAAACAAAATCATGTATTGTCATTACTATTCTCCTCAGGCTGCCTGAGCTAAATGACCGCGGTTTTCCACGATCCGAAGCAGCTTTGCATAGGGACTTTGAGCCTTTTCAAGATTCTCCGCCAACACCTTAAGCACCTTGGCGGCATCACCCAGAAAAACCCTTGCCTGCATATCATCGAGTGTCGATACATACTCCAGGATCAGGGGCAGGTAGTCGGGGATCTCACCCTTTTCCACCTCCAGCCCGGTACCTTTGTAGTGCTCCGACAGGTCGATAAGCGCCGGCCCACGACCACTATCGTCACCAAACAGATGATGGGTCAGATGCAGATCGTGTTCCGGCGTCATGTCGAAGGTCTGCACATAGTCACTCTGCATCCCTGTCAGATCATGCAGCTGCATCCAGGAGATCAGCTGCATCATGGCATCGCGCTCCTGCGCACTGATGTCAGTATCTTCATTCAGCATGCCGATGATCACCTGAAGGTTCTCCATCAGCTCCGCATCCGGGTAATCCAGCAGGCGTGCCATTAGGTTGTATATACGCATGGTTAAGCCTCCTGTTTATCCCTTTCTCTTCGGCATAACGCCTTGAGGATTGTAGGTACGTTTACGCGGCGACGGGAAGAGTGTGAAACCGGTTCCTGCATCAGCACCCTGGGAACTGGTATTGCCGGGACCAAAGCCATTCTGACCCTGGAAGGCGTAGGGATCTTCCTGAACCAGCTCCTCATGTGCCGTGGGAATCACGAAGCGATCACCGTAGTTGGCAATACCGAGCATCTGGTACATCTCTTCAGCCTGATCCTCAGTCATACCCACAGCATCCAGCGCCGCTGTATTGGCCTCGCCCTTTATTGCCTTGGTGCGCTGATTGCTGCGCATTGCCAGCAAACGATTCAATGCACTGATGATCGGAGCTTCATCACCTGCGGTCAGCAGGTTGGCCAGATACTGGGCGGGGAAACGCAGCGCACTCGCCTTGGGAATCACACCATCCGCTTCGGTGGGCAGAGTACCCTGATCAATCTGGCTCTGAACCGGAGACAGTGGCGGTACATACCACATCATCGGCAAAGTGCGGAACTCAGGATGAATGGGGAAGGCGATCTTCCACTCTACAGCCATTTTGTAGACTGGCGACTTTTTGGCCGCATCCAGCCACTGCTGCGAGATACCCTGATCCAATGCTTCAGCGATCACTTCGGGATCATTGGGATCCAGGTACATATCAAGCTGAGACGAGTAGAGGCTTCTCTCGCTGTCACTGCCGGCTGCATCACTGATCTTGTCCGCATCATAGAGGACAACACCCATGTAGCGGATACGGCCTACACAGGACTCGGCACAAGCAGTGGGCATACCCGACTCGATACGCGGGTAACAGAGAATGCACTTCTCAGATTTACCGGATTCCCAGTTGTAGTAGATCTTCTTATAGGGACAGCCGCTGACACACATACGCCAGCCACGACACTTATCCTGATCAATCAGAACCGCACCATCTTCATCACGCTTGTAGATAGCACCGGAGGGGCAGCTGGCAACACATGCCGGATTCAGGCAGTGGTTACACAAACGAGGCAGATACATATGGAAAGTTTTCTCAAACTCCTTGTACATCTGCTTCTGGATGCCTTCAAAGTTTTTATCCTTGGCACGATCTTCAAAAGCACCGGCAAGATCATCTTCCCAGTTGGGTCCCCAGTGAATCTTCTCCATCCGCTCACCGGTAATCTGGGAGTGGGGACGCGCCGTAGGCGCGGCCTCGGAGAGGGGCTTGTTCTGCAGTTTTGCATAGTCAAAATCAAACGGCTCGTAGTAGTCGTCGATTTCAGGCATGTCCGGATTAGCAAAGATGTTCAGCAGTTTGCTTAAACGACCACCGGCCTTAAGCTCCAACTGACCATTTTTCTTGGTCCAGCCACCGTTCCATATATCCTGGTTCTCCCACTCTTTTGGGAAACCGATACCCGGCTTACTCTCTACGTTGTTAAACCAGGCATACTCGACACCTTTACGGTTGGTCCAGATGTTCTTGCATGTCACCGAACAAGTGTGACAACCGATGCACTTGTCCAGGTTCAGGACCATTGCAATTTGTGCACGTATTTTCATGTTTTGTTCCTCACAATTCTTTCCACCGTGATGCAGAGTGGTATCTTGTTCCACTCTGCATCAGTACGATCAACTCACTCAGTTATTAATCCCCGGGGGATTGAGCTGTGCTTCACGTTCCGGTGTAAGATCACGTTCCAACCAATCCACATCTGCATCTTCGATCTTGTGAACGATAACGTTTTCATCACGCTGACTACCTACGGTGCCGTAGTAGTTGAACGCGTATGAGAGCTGAGCATAGCCACCAATCATATTGGTAGGCTTCATGATCACTTTGGTCACACTATTGAGAATACCGCCACGCTTACCGGTTGTGTTGGAGCCGGGGACGTTTACATTCTTCTCCTGTGCGTGATACATGATGGCCATGCCCACAGGCACACGTTGGCTCACAACCACACGAGCCACGGTTGCACCGTTGGCGTTAACCGCTTCGACCCAATCGTTGTCTTTGATGCCAATACTTTTGGCTTCATCCTCATTGAGCCAGAAGTACGGGCCACCTCGGAACAGGGTAAGCATGCGCAGATTATCCTGGTACGAAGAGTGGATACCCCACTTGGAGTGCGGAGTGATCCAGTTGAGAGTAAGGGTTTTCTTACCCTGAAGCTTACCTGCCAGTTCCTTAGGCAGATTCTTGTGAGCACCCAAATCTTGAGGTGGACGGTAGCAACAGAGACCTTCACCAAAATCGAGCATCCATTCATGATCCAGGTAGAAGGATGCGCGACCGGTCAAGGTGCGGAATGGAATACGCTCGTGGATATTGGTGTAACAGGCGTTGTAGCTCACCTCTTCGGACTCAATACCGGACCATGTAGGCGCAGTAATGATCTTACGAGGCTGGGCGACGATATCGTGATAACGAATCTTCTCCTCATGCCGACCGGCATAGAGATGACTGTGATCGATACCGGTCTTCTTGCTCAATGCATGCCAGGACTTATGAGCCACCTCGCCATTGGTCTCAGGCGCCATCTGCAGAACGGTGTCACACACGGCAACATCGTCTATCAGCTGAGGCCGTCCCTTGGAGATGCCCTCCTCCTTGATCACGCCATTGATCACACCAAGCTGCTCGATCTCAAGGTCGGTATTCCAGTCGAGACCCTTGATGTTGTTGCCCAACTTGTTCATCAACGGTCCAACCGAGGTGAACTTCTTGTAGGTATTGGGATAATCCCGTTCAACAACCTTGAATATGGGTGCTGTCTTACCTGGAATCAGTTCGCATTCATCCCTCTTCCAGTCCTTCACCTCGCCGAAGGGCTGCGCCATTGCCATGGGAGTGTCGTGCTGCATCGGCAGGGAGACGACATCCTTGACGGTACCGAGATGATCTTCAGAGAGTTCAGAGAACTTCTTGGCGATTGACTGGAAGATCTGCCAATCAGACTTGGACTCGAATGCCGGATCAACCGCTTTGCCCAATGGATGGACGAAGGGATGCATATCCGTGGTGTTCAAATCAGCCTTCTCATACCAGGTGGCCGTGGGCAGAATGATGTCGGAATAGGCACCGGTGGAGTTGAGGCGGAAGTTGATGTCCACCATCAGATCCAGCTTGCCAACCGGTGACTTCTCACGCCACTTGATCTCTTTGCAGCTCTTGCCTTCAACACCCTCCTGCATAACGCCGTTCTGGGCACCCATAAGATGCTTCAGAAAGTACTCGTGGCCTTTCGCAGAACAACCCAGCAGATTGGCACGCCAGACGAACAGGTTACGTGGGTGATTCTCCTCTGCATCGATATCCTCTACCGCGAAGCTCATATCACCGCTCTTGAGCTGCTCAGCCATGTACTGGGAGACACCGGCCTCATCAGTAGCACCCGCAGCTTCAGCATCCTTGACAATATCCAATGGATTCTTGTTAAAGTGAGGTGCAGATGGCAACCAGCCAAGACGCTGGGAGACCACGTTGTAGTCAGCCAACTGATAGCCACGATACTTGGCTTTGGCGGTGGAACCAAGAACGTCATCAGCCGCAACTTTCTCATAACGCCACTGGTCGGTATGGAAGTACCAGTAGGTGGTACTGTTCATGTGGCGCGGTGGGCGGTGCCAGTCAAGGGCAAATGCAACAGGTGCCCAACCCGCTTGAGGACGCAGTTTCTCCTGGCCAACATAGTGAGCCCAGCCACCACCGCTCTGACCGACACAACCACAGATGTGCAGCAGATTCATGATGCTGCGGTACGCCAGGTCGTTGTGATACCAGTGATTGATCGCAGCCCCCATGATGACCATGGACTTACCCCTGGTCTCAGAAGCGTTTTGTGCGAACTCACGGCCGGTACGTTCCAGATCAGCACGTTTGATACCAGTCACCTTCTCGCCCCATGCTGGGGTGTAAGGCACGGTCTCATCATCGTAAGAGGTAGCCAGATTATCACCCAGGCCTCGGTCGATACCGTATTGAGCAATCTGCAGATCATATACGGAGCAAACCAATGCATCTTCACCAGAAGCAAGCTTCAGCTTGCGCACTGGAATGTTGCGCACCAGAGTGTCACCATCGTCCGGGTTGAAGTGAGGAAAGCTCACCGCAACCACATCATCTTTATTCTCTATGCAGGAGAGTTCCGCTTCGATATCAGATTGGTCTGCAGCATTCTTCTCCAGCAGGTTCCACTTGCCCTCTTCGCCCCAACGAAAGCCAAGAGAGCCATTGGGAACAACAAACCCCTTGCTCTTGGTATCGAAAACAACGGTCTTCCACTCTGGGTTATTCTCCTCACCCATATTTTTATCGAAGTCAGAAGCACGCAGGAAACGATCCGAAACATAACGATCACCATCTTTACGCAGCATTAACTGCATTGGCAGGTCGGTGTAGCTACGAACGTACTCGATAAAGTATGGATCCTGCTTCTTGATGTGGAACTCATTAAGCGCGACATGCCCCATACACATAAAGGCAGCAGCATCGGTACCCTGTTTCACCGGCATCCACAGATCAGCAAATTTCACATATTCCGCATAATCCGGTGCCATGGAGACCACCTTGGTGCCGTTGTAGCGGGACTCAATAGCGAAATGGGCATCGGGAGTACGGGTCATCGGCAGGTTGGCACCGGTGATAATGATATATTTGGAGTTATACCAGTCAGCGGCTTCAGGCACATCGGTCTGCTCACCCCAAACCTGAGGGGAAGCGGCGGGCAGATCACAGTACCAGTCGTAGAAGGAGCCACAGGCGCCACCGATAAGGGAGAGATAGCGGGAGCCAGCGGCGTAGCTAATCATCGACATCGCAGGAATCGGAGAGAAACCGTAGATGCGGTCAGGGCCCCATTTTTTAATGGTGTAGATATTGGCAGCAGCAATGATCTCAGTCAGCTCTTTCCAGTCGGAGCGTACAAAACCACCAAGACCACGAACCGCCGTATATTTCAGGCGTTTAGCGGGATCGCTCTGGATCGCCGCCCAGGCATCAACAGGATCTTTTCCTGAGGCACGCTCTTTGCGGTAGAGATCCACCAGGCGCCCACGTACCAACGGGTATTTAATACGGTGTGGGCTGTAGAGATACCAGGAGAAAGAGGCTCCGCGCTGACAACCGCGAGGCTCATGATTGGGCAGATCAGGACGTGTCTCCGGGTAATCGGTCTGCTGCATCTCGTAGGCAACCAGACCATTTTTGACGTAGATCTTCCAGGAACAGCCACCGGTACAGTTGACACCGTGGGTGGAACGGACAACCTTGTCATGACGCCACCGGTTGCGGTAGGCATCTTCCCACTGGCGATCTTCACTGGTGGTAATACCATGACCGCCGGAAAATGTGCTCTCGGCACGCTTAAAGTATTTCAGTCTATCTAAAAAATGACTCATTTATGAGTTCTCCTTCGAGGCTCATTCAGCTTAGCTATCTAACGCTTAATGAATAAGAGGGGGGATGGAACCACCTATGCTCTGGGGGGATAATCAGGGCATTCCGGGGGGAGTTAGGCAGCTCCATCCACTAACTTGTAAATCTACCGGGTCATGGGTTCTTAATCTCAGCTTTAGGGCCGAGGTAGTACCACCAGTTCAGCAGCAGGCAGACTCCGTAGAAAATGGCAAATCCGTAAAGGGCATTCTCAGGTGTGGTTGCCTTGATCTGCTCACCAAATATCTTGGGGATCAGGAATGCGCCGTAAGCGGCAACCGCTGATGTCCAACCCAGCGCAGGACCCGCCTGCTCTTTCGGGAACACCATGGCGATGGTGCGGAAGGTTGAACCGTTACCAATACCGGTGGCTGCAAACAGCAGCAGGAAGAGCAGGAAGAAAGGAACGAAGAACTCTTCAGGGGTAGCCGACTGATAAGCCCCTTTCAGGAAGTAGGCGACACCAAGAGCTGAACCGATCATCACAATGGAGACGTACTGAGTCACCTTTGCGCCACCCATCTTATCGGCCATCCAGCCGCCGATTGGACGAATCAGTGCGCCGATGAAGGGCCCCATCCAGGCATACATCAGCGCGGAAGGGCCATTGGGGTTAGAAAGATCGTGGGTCATCAGACCAGCCACTTCGACATGCTGGAATCCAAACACCACCTTGATAGCCAGAGCAAAGCCGGCAGAGTAACCGATGAAGCTGCCAAAGGTCATGGTGTAGATAACGCTCATCACCCAGGTGTGCTTGTTACCGAATATCTTGAACTGACGCTGCAGATTAGGCTTGATATCGCCCGGTATCATCTTCATCAGCATGATGGTGGAGAAGAGGATACCGGCAATCACCGGCCACTTGACCCAACCGGGCGCACCCATACCGGTAGGTGCCGGTAGAATGATGTAGAGGCCGATAGCGGCGGTAATAAAGGCGATCAACAACAGACCGGCAATCTTGGACATGGCGCCAAGAGGTGAACCGATGTGTGGAGAGACCTCATCAGTGCGGATGTTGTTCATACCGAACCAGCCGGCAAAAGCCAGAGGAATCAACAGCAACAACCAGACATAACCGGCATTGTGGATGTAGGTTTCAGAACCTGCGGGAATCTTGCCGATCAGGGTGCCGGAGGTGTTCTCCAGAATCATCGCATCACCGCCAAAGATACCGAAGGTCATCACCAGGGGTACCAGGATCTGCATAGTGGTCACACCAGCATTACCAAGACCGGCATTCAGACCCAGCGCCAGGCCCTGCATCCTCTTGGGGAAGAAGAAGCTGATGTTGGACATGGACGAGGCGAAGTTACCACCACCGAAACCGGAGAGGAACGCCAGGATCTGGAATACGTACAGCGGAGTAGTCTTATCCTGTAGCGCGATACCTGCACCAATTGCCGGAATCATCAACAGTGCCGTGGTAAAGAAGATGGTATTTCTACCACCGGCAATGCGGATGAAAAAGCTTGAGGGGATACGCAGGGTTGCACCGGTAAGACCGGCAATCGCCGCCAGTGTAAAGAGCTCCGCCTTTTCAAAAGGGAAGCCCAGATTGAGCATCTGTACGGTGATGATGCCCCAGTACAACCAAACCGCAAATCCACATAACAAACTGGGGATTGATATCCATAGATTGCGGTTTGCAATCGATTTACCGGTGGACTCCCAAAAATGTGAGTCCTCCGGATTCCAGGTTTTAATATCAGCCATTATTCTCTCCTACTAAAAAGAAACGGTGCATGTTGTTATTGAGCTTTATCTATTCAAGAACATCTGCAGTTTTTGCCTGCAGTTGTCCGCTACGGATTTTCTCCGCCTCTTTCTCTGCAGCCTCACGTGCTACAGTATATTTTTCTATTAACTCCTCCAGTAAATCAGCCTGCTCCACCGCTGCACGAGCCGCCGCATAGGTCTGTGGATTCTCGTGGGCATTCACATAGGTATTGAGTGCATGATCCTTTGCGACCTGCTGCCTCTTGGTCTCATGCTCTTTGGCAAAGGTGTAGTGCATCCATATTAAGGAGACACAGCTGGCGCCGTAGAGCAGCATAAAGATGGCGCTGTTAATACCGGTAAGGTCAATCAGGACTCCGAACATGATAGGCAGAAGAAAACCACCCATACCACCGGCAAGGCCAACAATGCCGGAAGCGACACCGATATTGTCCGGATACTCATCCGAGAGAAACTTGAAGACCGACGCCTTGCCGAAACCCCAGGCAATACCGACAACAAAAAGAAGTGCGGTAAACACCCAAACATTGAGGCCGAGGCCGATGGAGACTTCACCGGTAACCGTCTTGATTACCATCTCCGTCTGGGGGTAGGACATAATGAAGAGGCAGACCCAGGAGACCCACATCACCCACCAAGTCACCTTGTAGGCGCCATACTTATCTGAGAACCAGCCGCCGAGGGCACGAATGACACCGGAAGGAAGAACAAAGATAGCCGCCATCAGTGCCGCTGTGGTGAGATCAAAGCCATACTCGGAGATGTAGTACTTGGTCATCCACAGTGAGAGGCCGACAAACCCGCCAAACACCAGCGAGTAGTACTGCATGTACTTCCAGATTTTCGGATCCCCCAACAACTTGAGCTGATCCGCCAGGGTGACATGGGAGCCCACCTTGTGCTCAGGCTTCTCGTAGGTGAACATCCAGAACAGCACCACGGTGACAAACATGCCGACTGCATAGACTTTGGGCACCATCTCCCAGCCATAAGCGACAACCAGGGAGGGGGCGACAAACTTAGTCAGGGCGGCGCCGGCGTTACCCGCACCGAAGATTCCCATGGCGAAGCCCTGCTTCTCCCTTGAAAACCAGCGTGCGGTATAAGCGATACCCACCGCGAAGGAGGCACCGGCAACACCGACAAACAACCCCAGAACCAGGAACTGCCAATATTGAGTCGCTTCACCGATCAGGTAAAGCGGCAGGATGGTGCAGCACATCAGGATAAAGTAGACGATGCGCCCACCAAATCTGTCAGTCCATATACCGACGGGAAGACGCACCAGAGAACCGGTGAGGATAGGGGTGGCAACCAGAATACCAAACTGGGTCTGGTTCAGTGCCAGCAGCTCCTTGATTGGAATACCGATGATTGAGAACATCACCCACACTGCAAAGCAGGCGGTAAATGCAAAGGTATTCATCGTGAGAACAGAGAGTTGTTGTCGTCTCTCGCTGGCCATATTGTGCTCCTCCACCCTGATAATGTGGAGGACAAAGTAGAACAACTCGAAGGAGGCGGCTATTGATCGAGATCAACTAAGACTTGCCGCGCTACCCTCATCTACCACTTTAGGCGTACTCTATCTACCACCATTAACTCTTTGTTAAATAAGTCTATTACTTGTACATTACTAGTTGCTAATAGGGCAATAAACAGAATATTGACGCATAGGGATTACCACCATAAAGTTGTGGTAGAGAGAGTTGTTGAAAGCTAATGGCGATCCTGCCGTCTATGCATCAACACCACGAGGTATGTCCATGTTCAGTTTTTCGAACAATTCTCTCCTGCTACGGGCAGGCCTGGCGATGGGCGTGATCACCGCACTGGCAATAGCCGGCATGGCCAGTGCCGTTTATGTCGCCCGCTCAACTTATGGTGAGGCCGGCGCGGTAAATATGGCCGGCAGTCTGCGCATGCAGTCCTACCGTTTGGTAGCCACACTGGAGACAAGGCAGTATTCCGGGGGCCACAGATCCGTGGAGAGCAGCTCCCTCATAGAGGAGTTTGAACGGCGGTTAAACAGCCCAAAGCTGACAGATCCAATGGCAGCCACCAGCCGCGCTTCACTCCTTAAGTCATACAACCAGATCAAAAATCACTGGGCAAAGGCGGTACGTCCTCTAATAGAGCTGTATGCGGAGCAGATCAACAAACAGGCGCCAAAACAGACTCTCGACCAAACCTCCCTCGCCTTTCGCACCATGATCGACAGCTTTGTCTCGGATATCGATCGAATGGTACAACTGCTTGAAGAGGATGCTGAATCGAGTATCCACATTCTTGGATTGATGCAGAGTATCAGCCTGATGTTGACCCTGCTGGTTGCTGCAATAACACTCTATCTGCTGCACACCGATGTCATCAGCCCGATGAATGATCTACTCACCTCTGCAGAGCGTGCCGGGCGCGGTGATTTCAGTGCAAGAGTGGGACATGTCGGGTCAGATGAGCTGGGGCGGCTGGGACAAACGTTCAACAACATGAATGAAGAGATCTCCAAGATGTACCGACACCTGGAGAGACGTGTTGCGGAAAAAACCGTGGAGTTAACCCGTCGCAACCGCTCATTGGAGCTGCTTAATGACGCTTCACAACGTCTGACCACGGCAGAAATATCGGAGACCACCTATCTGGAGCTATTGGATGATATCGGAGAGGTGGTTGAGAATAACGGCATCAAGCTCTGCCTCATGAATGAAGAGACCGGTCGCGCCGATATCCTTGCCGGTAGCGGTAGCCCACCCCCGATGTGCCGTGACAGCGCCTGTAGCATCTGTTTTGGTAACGGATCGACGCGGGAGATCGACAACTCGCAGCAGGGCGACCACGGCAAGGTACTCTCCATACCAGTGCATGATCCAGAAAACCATTACGGTGTTCTTCTGGTGGTGCAACTGAAAAACACACCACTGCAGTCCTGGCAGGTAAAGCTGTTGGAGACGCTGGGTAAGCATATCGGTATCTCTATCGGTGTCACCCGCAGGATTACCCAGCGCCGCCGCCTGGCGCTGCTCGATGAACGCAGTGTCATCGCCCGTGAGCTCCATGACTCACTTGCCCAGTCCCTCTCTTACCTCAAAATTCAGGTGACCCGTCTCTCCATTCTCCGGCGCAGTGATGCCGATGACGGGCAGATCGATGAGGTTCAAGCTGAGCTGAAAGAGGGTCTGGATACCGCCTACCGGCAACTGCGTGAGCTTCTAACCACTTTCCGCCTGCAGATGAATGGCCGCGGCCTGACGGCAGCGCTGTCTGAAACCGTTTCCGAGTTCAATGCACGAAGCAGTGTTGATATTCTTCTCGACAATCAAATCACAACCCCTCACCTCAGTGTCAATGAAGAGATCCATCTGCTGCAAATCGTTAGGGAATCCCTCGCCAATGTGGTGCACCATGCTCAGGCAAGCAAGGCGATGGTGGTTATCCAGCCGTTGGCGCAAGATCAGATCGAGGTGTGCATTGAAGATAATGGCTTGGGGATACCGACCAAGGCCGAACGCACTCACCATTATGGTCTGGCAATCATGCATGAGCGCGCCAACTCTCTCAACGGTGAGATGCATATTTCAAACCGCCCTGAAGGTGGAACCTGCGTCCAACTCAGGTTTAGACCCAGTGGCGCAAAAACCGATATAACAACCCATCTGGAGCAGACAGCATCATGAGCGAGCAACAACTTCAACGGGTAGTGGTCATTGACGACCACCCCCTACTGCGAAAAGGGCTGCAACAGCTTGCCGATCTCAGCCCCGACATAGAGATTGTGGGTGAAGCGGATAACGGTATGAGTGGACTTGCCCTAGTGGAAAAGCTTCACCCGGATATGGTACTACTGGATCTCAATATGCCCGGAATGAACGGCCTGCAGACCCTTGCGGCCATAAAGCAGATGGAGATCGAAACAAAGGTGATGATTCTCACCGTCTCCAATGCGGAGGAGGATGTGGTGGCTGCACTGCGCGGCGGCGCCGATGGCTACCTGCTCAAGGATATGGATCCGGAGGATATCCTGATCAAATTTCGTGAAGCAGCCAGTGGGCGAATTGTTATGTCACCCAATATTACCGAGTGTCTGGCCCGCGCAATGCAGAGTGAGGGACGGAACGAGCTGTGGCAAAACGCCCAGGATCTCACCGTTCGTGAACGGGAGATTCTGCTTCATATCCGTGAGGGAGAGAGCAACAAGATCATTGGCCGCAAGCTCAATATCGCCGAGGCCACCGTCAAGGTTCATGTAAAAAATCTTTTGAAGAAGCTCGGCCTGAAATCGAGGGTGGAGGCGGCTGTCTGGGCGGTCAACAACAAGGAGTATTTGTAAAATCGTAACTATGTCAGCACAGCCGTGGTATCCCGCCATATTGGCATATTATTATGGCCTAATATGCTGTATACTCCCTCCTTCTTTCCAGGAGAAGCGCTGTACGGATCCCCCTCTTCAGCTCAACAAGTCAGATGAGCAACTCATCTGGTCGGAAACACGTCAAAGCTCCACGGCATAGACATGCCGTCAATCTAAAATCTTTGCTGGCATTGATGCCACAGACGCACGTTAAACAGTGCGCGGCGGATGACTGTTTCCATTTTGTACGATCGTGCCGCTAAAGCCCGACCCAAAGCAGTGCCTGTCCGGAAACCTCAGAAACGTCAAACGGGGAATACAAAAAGAGTGGAAAATTGCTGGATAAGCCTCCTGGTTTTCAACAGGTGATCTCTGCACACTCCATCTCTCTTTGTGACCCCAGTGTTGAAAATGCCTGTTTCTGAGAGAAAGACCAAATAGCCGGGATGCCGATCATCCTGCCTCTCAATGATGGGAGCGGGTCGGGCATCCGTTTTTCGAAGCGAGGTGGTGCGGAAGTGATACAAGCAGCAGATGATGGGCAACAAGAAAAGAGACCTGTTCTGACAAAAAAACAGTGGATAGCAGGGGGGGCGTTTATTCTTGCCGCCCTGATGATGGCGTGGGTTGTGCCTACTATTCAGATCGCCTGGGTCAGTGCCATTCTGATGCTCACCATCTACCTGTTCGCCTTTGAAGTGGTTGCTGTTG
>JBEVXT010000848.1:0-8538 GCA_040505955.1 Sedimenticola sp.
AGTGAAACTGTGAGTTTAACAACTCATACTGACAACAGCATGTTAGCAAGATTTCGATAATATAACTCTGCGATACGCGCAGCAAACCACCCAAAAAATAGGACACCCATCACTTTCATCTTGTCATATTTCAGACTAATGTTGGAATGCTTGAACTGACCCCTTTTTTCTTTTTTCCTGGCGGTGGGCTCCACGAGGCGCGAAAGACACCGCACCATGGTCGACTTGCCTGAGCCAGAAAGCCCTATGATGACGAAGATTTCACCGACGCGGACGTCGAAGCTCACGTCGCATGCGCCTTCTCGATTGGTGAAAAACTGGTGGAGATCTTCCCCGTAAATCTACCACACGTGGCGGCAGGAAATCTTGATGCCGCCGTTCGTGGCCTGTGCTTGATCTTCCGTCTCAGCCATCAGTCGATTCACCTAACAAGAGCTCGTCGAGAAAATCAGCATACACTTTAAGATACAACTCAATGTCATCGCTCACCATCGGGAACGAAATGGCAGGTCCAGCACTAGAAACCGCTTCCCACACGCCACGGTTCGCCTGATATATGCGTTGTACGCCGTTTAGTTCTGCATCTGCGGACAAAAAGGCCTCTTCTGCAGTTCGTGGCAAGTTTGGAGCGTAAGTGACTCCTGAGCGACAGTACATCCGCTGCACTGACCATGGCAGGTTGCGATCTTGCACAATGGCCTCAATGCCATCGGCCAACATCCCACCGAGCTTTGTTATGTGCGAATAAGCGGATTTGGTCATAACCTGCTTGAGAGCCGCATCCGCTGCTGTGAGGGATAAAACGTTCCCAAATAAAGTGCCACCAGTGAGCGCACTGGTCGTATACGTAGTGCCATCGGTATCGGATTCCTTTGAGAATACATTTGCGATTCCCTCTGACATGCCGTAAGCACCGATCGCCACTCCACCGGCAAAGTTTTTGCCTAAAGTTACGATATCAGCATTCAAACTCCATTTGTTAGTCAAACCACCAAAAGCGAAAGCATGGGTGTGTGTCTCATCATGAATTAGCACTGCACCATGTGCTCTTGTGAGTTCCCAAAGCCCTTGGTGGAACCCCGGATCGGGGGTGATAATTCCTACGTTGGTCAGTACGGGCTCTACAATTACACAAGCAACAGGTTCCTGTTTTAGTACGGCCTCAACTGCATTCAGATCATTGTATTGTACGATCCGAACATTCTTCGAAGCGAGGGATGACAGACCCTCGGTTAAAGGCTCCACCTTACCGTTTCGCGAGACCACCAGTGTATCGTCCAGGTGACCGTGGTACTTGCCGTCAAAGAGTAAAATGGTTTCCCGTCCCGTAGCACGACGCGCTACACGGATAGCTTCCGCGTTAGCACTTGAGGCTGAGAGCGTGAATTGCCATTGGGGCTTTGAAAAGCGTTCAGCTAGTTCGTTCGCTACCGAAATTGCGGCCTCACAGGGGGTCAGGAACTGGCAGCCTTTGCTCATTTGCTGAGTGACTGCCTTTACCACCGGAGCGGGCGTGAAACCACAAATTGTACTGAGGTCAGATTGTCCCATATCCAGGTAACGGTGACCGTCCACATCGATGAAATAGGCTCCCTCACCCTCGGTTGAAAATATCGGCTGATGATCAAATAAACTCGCCATCCAGGACATCGGCACACCATGGGGCATACACTTGTTAGCCTGTATAAGTAACTCGCTGGAGCGGGGACGTTCAGCGACGAAACGTTCCTCTTCTTGCTTTCGTAGTTTCTTGATACGAGAACGGTCAATAATTACTGTGTTTGGGAACATTTAAAATCCATATGTATCTATAGTAAAGAATAGGAATTTCAACCCATAAAATCAACGAAAGACAGGACACCCACCACTATCTCTATCTGACGTGAGCCCGGTTCGGGTTGGACATACCGTCACAAGCATGAGCCATAAATCTGAACGGTGAAAAGCGAATGTTTTTCACCCACCATTGGACGCGATAGGGTACCGACGATTTTCTGGGGACTCAATTTTAGCCTAGGGCACAAAAGACAGGACACCCATCACTTTCATCTAATGAAGGGCATCCTCATTCAGCGCTCTAATTTAGCACTTTTCCCACCTAACTCCCATGCTATGGGATCAAAACATTACCCCGCCGCTTCATCCATATCCCCATCAGTAGAGTGGCCACTGTTATATAGCGCATAATGGCCGCCCAGCCATAGTGGAAAGGGGGTTGCATCCAGTCGTAGTAATCTGCTCCCGCTTCAATCACCTGGGCGTAGCTGTCGACTTTTGTCCAGACGCCCCACTGGAGCAGAAAAGGAAGAATGGTGAGAAAGAGGGAGATGATGGCGACCAGCCGCACCTGTTTATCCCGACTCTGGCGCAGCCAGGCGTGGGCCAGAATGTAACCGGCGTTGCCCAGCAGCACCATAAGGATGACGAAGAACACATAGAAGGGCAACCCAGGGGCTGTCAAAGGGCGCCTCCACCCAGCTGCTCCAGTACATCACCTCCCATGCCGGCCAACCCACCAGCAGAAAGAGACCGCCGGGAACAAAGCCGCATACAAGGTAGATATTGAACGGCCCCAGCAGACGGTGAGTGAAGAGCTGTGGCTCCTACTTCAGATAATCTTTGGAGAGTGCGGCGAAGATGTGGCCGATGGCAAAGGCCCCAGGGAGGTCTACCTGTACCATGGCATCCTCCTGTAGATAAGTTTGGATTTGTTGTGTGATGTGGATTCCACCCCACTGCTTCCCGACTGCCCTGCTGAACGAACCATAACGTTCTCCTTTTCTGCTTCCATAGCAGATTCCCGCTGATGCTTTCACTGTGCAAACTCAACTGTCAATCTTGCTACCTGGAAAACGTAACTATTCAGCTCACCCATGAAATCCACCGTTTCTGAGTTACAAAATAATCATTTGCACACATAAACTCACATTTAGTGCCCTTTTATCCTGAAAACCACAGTTATGGTGGAACAGAGGTGTTGTAGGAGCGAACTTGTTCGCGATGGACTACGAAACGTACTCTTCGCGAACAAGTTCGCTCCTACGCCTGAGTTCCGGATTACCGTGCTGAATAGTTACTGGAAAACAACATCAGCCGGGCTGGGGGATGCGACTGCCTTTGGTTCATAGTGAGATATCCACCACATACATTGTTCTTGAATCTTTTTTTAGGCTGTCATAGGGTGGGAACGAGTAAAAGTAACTTCTTAATAATCCCAAACGGGTGGGTAGCCTCCCGGGGATAGCTACAACCCTGACACACGACATTTTTGCGGGGTTGTGGATTGAGTCACTATGTTCACGGAGGAAGAGCACCATGGCACAGTCTACTCCAACAGCTGAAGCCAAAAGGAACCGGCAACTTCACAGCGGCGGCATTCACCTGGCGCTGGGCGCTGCAGGCAGCTCAGATGCTCCATCGAAGAGCAGCGGCGGCATCGCCCCTATACCCAACACCAACTATCAGCAGATCAGGACACTGGATGACCTTGCACTCACTGCACTGACCCTGGATCAGTTCCCCACGGTCAAGGCGTGGCGGGAGAAGCTCTTTGATCCGGAGTGGATTCCAGAGATCTGTGATGAGCTACCGAGGTTGCTGACGGAGTTCATGCGCAGGCCTGATAACCAACAGCTCACCCCCCAAACGCGCCGTGCCCGGGCGCTTGCCCATGTCTACCGACACAAGACCCCACTGGTGAGAGAGAGTGATCTGCTGCCGGGGCAGACCACTACCAGCTTTGTTGGGCCGGTGGTCTATATGGATATGAGCGGCTACTGCATCTGGCCGGAGCTGGATACTCTTGCCACGCGGCCACAGAACCCCTTCAGGATCAAACCGGAGGTGGCCAAGCGACTGAATGAGGAGATCTTCCCCTACTGGCTGGAGCGCCGTCCGGTACAGGAGGCCGTCCGCTACAGTAGCTACAACACAGCGGACTTTGCAGACGATGGCCGCGATGCGGTAGACGGCGGCCAATACGACGGTGCCCCCTCCATCGACCCACCCCTGGTCAAACAGGCCGGTGAGACGCCCAAGTGCCAGGAGCTGTTTGAGCGGGTCGCCTTCTACCTCACCGACAAGGCCACCGCCGTCTCACACACCACACCCGATTTCGGACGGGTGCTGAAGTACGGCTTCGATGGACTGATTGCACAACTGCAGCAGGATATCGGTGACGGCACTGCCGACACTGCTGAAAAGTCGGAGTTCCTGGAGGGGGTGATTACCGTCTACCAGGGGGCGAAGAGCTACGCCGCACATCTGGCGGAAGCGGCAGAAGAGGCGGGTAACGAGGGGCTTGCCATCATCTGCAGAAAAGTGCCGGCCGCACCTGCAGAGACATTGGCTGAAGCGGTTACCACCGTCTGGATCTGCTACCACCTACTGCTGCAGGAGAACACCAACTTCGGCCTCTCTCTTGGCCGCCTCGACCAGACTCTCAACCCATTCTATCTGCGTGACTGGGAAAAACTGACAGATGATTCGTCTAGAACCACCTACACCCGCCGTGCGGTGGAGTTGATCTGCCACCTCTTTCTGCGCTGTTGCGACCACGTTCCCCTCTCACCTGAGAGCGCCGAAGTACTGTTTGCCGGCAGCGGCTCCAATCAGGCGCTGACGGTGGGCGGCACCCGCTATGAGAACGGGCAGACTGTCGATGCCGTCAACGATATGACCTACATCATACTCAAGGTGACGGAGCTGCTCTCTATCCGCGATCCAAACGTCCACGCCCGCTACCACAAGGAGGTACACCACCGGGCAGCGGACGGCAGCTCACTGACCAACGGAGAGGTCGACCCCTATCTGAAACGTATCTGCCAGGTCAATCTCAGCACCCGCGCAACCCCGGCGCTACATGGTGATGTGCCGGTGATCCAGAGCATGGCTCACTACTATGCCGCACACGAGAACATCTCACCGGCGGAGGCGCTGAGCGACGCCCACGATTATGCATCCATCGGCTGTATCGAACAGAATGCCGACCACAAGCACTACGGCCATACCGGCTCCACCCTGCTGGTGCTGTCAGCTGTTTTGGAACTGGCCATGTTCGGCGGCAAACACCGCAGTGACGGCGTCGGCAAGGATGACCCCACCCTCTTCTACGGCACAGCGGCCAACACCTCCCCGACCCTCTTCGAAATGGAACGCATGGAGCAGTTTATCGACGCTTTCCGTTTTCAGCTGGATGAGATGGCGCGCCACTGTGTACAGCTCAATAACTACCTCGGTCGCACCCTGGAGAAGATTCGTCCCTCACCGCTGCTCTCCGGCCTGTTTAACGGCCCCACCAACCTCCCCGGTGAGCAGGGTGCAAAGATGCGGGATCTCTCATCCGGCGGCGCCAAGTACAACTCCTCCGGCGTCGCCATCATCGGGCTGGCGGATGTGATTGACTCCTTCTGTGTCATAGATGAGCTGATATTTCGTGGTGGAGTAACCGCCGGGGAGCTGGTCGCCGCCCTCAATGCCGACTTTGAGCCGGAGGGGTTGTCCTCTGCTGAATCCGCTGGATTACTGGAAGCGGTGGGTGACTTTTTCAGAAACCTGTTCAGTGCAGGTGGAGACCAGCAGTTACCGACCCTCACACCCGAACGGCTGAAAGAGATCAAACAGGCGGTTCACCTGGCACCAAAATATGGTGCGGGGATCAAGACCAAAGGCACCTACGACAACACCCTGGCGATCAAATATACCCAGCTGTTGACCAAACTGATTCAGGAGACCTTCTACAAATACCGTACCCATCGCGGCGGCCGCTATCTCACCGGTTACTGGAGTATGACCAACCACGCAGGCTTCGGCATGCTCTCCAAAGCCACCCCCAATGGACGCCAAAACGGCAGCCCGTTCGCCGGCGGTATTACTCCCTGTCCGGGAATTGTGAAACGTAATGGTGAACCGGTAATCCTGCTGGATCATATGCTGTCGGTGGCCAAGGTGAATGCAGACAGGGTACAGAACGGCTACACCTACAACCTCAGCCTGACACCACGGGGCAACGCCCACTTCGATGCCGACAGTGAGCTGTTTGCCCACCATATGAAGACCTTTATGGATGAGGATGGTGCCCTGGTGCAACTCTGCGTCTCATCCATTGACGACCTTACCGCCGCCAATGAAGCGGTTGCCGCCGCATCTCAGGCAGGTGCCGGAGCGGCAGAACAGGCGGCGCTAGCGCCTTACAAGGATCTAATGATCAGGGTAGCCGGTTACTCCGCCTATTTTGTCACCCTCAGTCCACAGATGCGGCAGGAGATTATTGACCGGGCCAACTTCGACATGGCCTGCGGCGTTGAACAGCACACTGCAGTGGGCCGGGGAGGATAATATGCACGCCACGATTCCAGCACTGCCTAACAGCATCCGGCAACTGGTGATCACCGGCAGCCGTGCTGGCGAGTTGAGCGGGGAGCTTACGGGACTTTTTGACCGACTGGCCGGTCGCCTGGTGGCACAGGGGATGGCCAAGCTCATCGAACTGGGTTTCGGGTTTCTCATCTGCGAAGGGTTAAGTGACGACAAGGCGGAAAGAGCCCGCGCCTTCTTTGAAGAGAATTTCGTCATCCGTGATCCCAACGCAGAGGGAGGCATCCGCTACTACCAGGGTAAGATTCTGATCCGTACCCGAAAGCCGGAGGATGATATGAATATCTATCTCCGCTGCTGTCCGGACAGCAGCAGACTCTACCGGGGAGATCGGCTTCGACCCAGCGTCATCGTCACCACGGAAGTCCTGAGCGAGGATGAAGCGGAGCAGTTGGAGAGAGATCCTGAGAGAGTCGATCTGGTGATCCGCTTCAAGGATATCAAGGCGATCCTGGGATTGATTGAACGCCCCGATACCCATGTGGTTCAGCTGCTGCTGGAGAACCAGGTGCAGCTAAGCGGCAATTTTGGTCACCTGTTCAAATTTGGGGCGATCGCTAAAAATGTTGAGTTGGCCCTCACCGGAGCGGAGTAGGATGGCGCAACGGGGGCTCATTTTTGATATTAAACGGGACTCCAGCGAAGACGGCCCGGGCATCCGAACCACCGTTTTTTTCAAAGGCTGTCCCCTCTCCTGTGTCTGGTGCCAAAACCCTGAAGGTATAGCGCATCAAACGGAGAGCGATCTTGACGGCAATCCTGTGGGGGAGTGGCTTGAACTGGAGGAGCTACTCTATCGAATCCGCCAGGACCGGCCTTTCTTCAAATCCAGTGGTGGCGGCGTCACCCTCTCGGGGGGTGAGCCCACCCATCAGACAGACTTTGCCCGGCAACTGCTCAAAGCGCTGAAAACCGAAGGCATCCACACAGCGATTGAGACATGCGGCCTGTTCAACTATGAGCAGTTCAATAAACGGCTGCTGCCGTGGCTTGATCTGATCTACTTTGATCTCAAGCTGATCGATGATTTCCAGAGTCGCCGATATACCGGCGGATCCAATCGCACCATCCTGAGCAACTTCTCCCGCCTTACCGCCGAAGTGGATATCCCCGTAATCACCCGCATACCGCTGATACCGGGGATTACCGACAGCGAACAGAACCTCAGAGGCTGGGCCAGTTTCCTGCGTGAAAACGGCATCAGCGACTGCTCATTGATGCCCTATAACCCCCTGTGGCGTGACAAGCTCAAGCGCCTGGGCAAGAGCAGCACCTATCAGCGCAGCACCTTTCTTACTGCACAAGAGCAGGAGAGCAGTATCAACTGTTTTCACTAACAGCAAGAATGAAAAACGTCTCGCTGGAGATATCGTTGTATTTGTAGGAGCGAACTTGTTCGCGAAGAGCACGTTTCGGAGTTCACACGGTAGTGAGTGCCTGTTGTGGGGTCGGAGTCGATTGCGTTGAATATGTTGGGAAATACCCGCTATTTCAGCGCAATCGACTCCGACCCCGTGTATGTTGGACTTCAGGATTATTGTTGAGAACCATTTAACATTTAATGAAAAGAGGGATTTTCCATGCAAATTGATTTTCACCACACTGTTACCTACATTGTCGCCCGTCTGGCGGGATTCAATCATAAGAAGGCTGAGGTCATCGCCTATTGCGCCCAGTATGTGGACGATGCCACCAATGCCGGCCTGATCCACTTCAACAATGAAGCGATGTACAAACGGATCAGCTCGGCCCACAAGATGCTCGATTACCACAATTTTGAGGAACTGGCCAACCACCAGGTATGGATTCCATTCCACTTTCTGCCGGGTAACGGCGGTATGGCGGCGGGGAAGAATCCTGATGGCAGTTTCATTGAGAAGCTCGTCTGCCTCCCCAACAGCCCTATTGCTCAGGAGATGGTAAGGGCCTGTATCGAACAGCAGGATACGCCCTATGCACTCCACCGTTTGGGAGTCACCATGCATGTTTTAGCCGACACATGGGCCCACCAGGGGTTTGCGGGGGTTAGCCATAAGATCAATAATGCCAGTGGTATTAAGGACGCTGGCGGTAAGCCCGCCAAAAAATTGCTCGACAAACTCAAAGGGTATTTCGTCGGAGAGGCTCTACCACTGGGACATGGGGCTGTTCTTACCTACCCTG
>JBEVXT010000849.1:0-11064 GCA_040505955.1 Sedimenticola sp.
GTGTGAACAAGGGAATGGCCTTGGGTAATGATCGATTCAAGGATGATGTGGAAAAATTGACTGGCAGAAGATTAAAGCCTAATAAAGTAGGTAGGCCGGTGGGCTGGCGTAAGAACAAAGAGGAAGTTTGATTTAATGTGTATCTGACCCTAGTTATTTGCTAGTTATTTTAGTTATTTACTGAGAAGTTACTCTGAAGTCCCACCCCTGTACTTCAGAGATTTGTCAGCCATGTATCAAGCAGCCGATGGGCTATTGAGTCTCTGCCGGGCAGGCGGAGGGTCTCAGCCCCCGGCTCCTGATCGTCCCGACTAATCTGCATTACCTCTTCACGGCTGAACCAGCGGGCGTCTTCAAGCTCTTCCAGGTCGAGTGTGATCTCTGTGGTGGTGGCTTCGGCAAGAAATCCTACCATCAGTGATGAGGGGAAGGGCCAGGGCTGGGAGGCGAGATAGTTTGCTTTTTTGATATGAATGCCGGTCTCTTCAAACACCTCCCTGGTAACGGCCTGTTCAAGGGTCTCTCCCGGCTCGACAAAGCCTGCCAGTGTGGAGTACATGCCGGTGGGCAGATGTGAGTGGCGACCGAGCAGACAGCGTGACGGTGAGCCGTCTGTCGGCCGATGCTCGACCAGCATGATGACCGCCGGATCGGAACGGGGGTAGGCTTCTCTTCTGCAGGCCGGGTGGGTGCAGCACCTGGCTCGTCCCCCCTGGCGATGCTCTGTTTTTTCGCCGCAGCTGCCGCAGTAACGGTTGTGACGATGCCAATGGAGAAGACTGCCGGCATAGGCAATGACGGCTCCTTCAGCAGGATTGAGCAGTACACCCCCCTGTCGTAGTCCGATCAGGGTGGCGCCTATCGCCTGTTGCCGGGCGGCTGACTCTTCAAGGTGAGAGAGGTCGGCAGCAAATAGTGCCCGGCCTTCGTTCAGTCCAAGAAACAGAATCTCAGAGGCGGACTCGATGATGCCGACGGCCTCTTCACCACAACACTGCTTTAGTGTTGGAGATGTACCCTCCAGGCCGTTGATGAAGACCTGATTGTGCCAGAAGGGGATGATCCGGGTATCCCCATGGGTTTGCAGCTTTGTCAGGGCATCTTCATCCCGGCGCAGTCCATCCCCCCGGTCAAGATTGCCATCGATAAAACTCAGTCGTTGCGGGATCATTTCGCTCCAGATGGTGGGTTAGTTGATCTCAAGGGCAGAGTAAACAGGTTGTCGAATCCTTGTGAGGTGCTGTTTGGCTCCAGGTGGTAGACCCGGCGCAGGTTCTCTTCGTTCAAGACCTCCTCTGCCGGGCCTGTGGCTACGGTTGTTCCACTCTGCAACAGCTGCAGCCGATCACAAAAGTGCGATGCGAGTGAGAGGTCGTGGAGCACAACAACGGCACTGCCCCCTTCGCGGCAATGTTTTTGAAGTAGTCCCATGACATCAAGTTGATGGGCGGGATCGAGTGCTGCGACCGGTTCATCAGCCAGGAGTATTTGAGGCTTCACCGCCAGCGCCCGGGCTATCAGTACACGCATCCGCTCCCCCCCGGAGAGGGTGGTGAATCGGCGATGACGTAAGCTCCAGGTGTCGGTGGATCTCAGTGCATCTGTGACGATCGTCCGGTCTTTATTACTAGGATGTTGCCAACTGCCGAGGTGGGGAGTGCGTCCCAGTTCAACCAATCGCTCAACCTGAATTGGCCAGTGAGCCTCACCATTCTGAGCCAGGTAGGCGATCTGTCGAGCGCGTATCACCGGATCCATTTCGTTTAGATCATCTCCATCCAGAGTGACTCTGCCGCTGCTCTGCTGAAGCAATCCGACCAGTATTCGCAGCAGCGTGGTCTTGCCCGCACCGTTGGGGCCGATAAGGCCGAGGAGTTCTCCCTGCTTTAGTTCGATGTCGATCTGCTGCAGTATCCGGTGGCTGCCGAAGTTGACCGAGATACTCTCTCCAACCAGGGCCGTCATAGTTGTACCCGCCGGGTCTTGAGAATCAGGTAGAGAAAGAAGGGGGCACCGACCAGGGAGGTGAGTACACCGACTTTAATCTCGGTGCCAGCGGGAAAGAGGCGTACGGCAATATCCGCCAGCAGCAGCATGGCGGCACCCCCCAGGGCACTCACCGGCAGCAGCCTCCCTGGCATATAACCCACCAGGGGTCTCAGTAGATGTGGCACCACCAGCCCGATAAAGCCGATAGCACCGGTGACGGAGACGGTGGAACCCACCGCCAATGCAACGGCTAGAAACAGTTTCCAGCGCAGGCGGACAATATTGATACCCATGGAGCGGGCGGTGTCCTCTCCCAGGGTCAGGCTATCCAGCGCCCGACCATGGCCAAGGAGCAGCAGCCAGCCGAGGAGGGTGCCCGGCAGCATAATCCAGAACTCATTGAGGCTGTGGTTGGCCACCGAGCCCAACATCCATAGCACCATCTCCTGCACCGCGTAGGGGCTGGGGGCCAGGTTGAGCAGCAGCGAGACCATCGCCAGGGCCATGGAGTTGATGGCGACACCGGCAAGGATAAGGGTGACGATAGAGGCGTCACGTCCCGCCAGCAGGTAGACCAGTAGCATGGCGAGCAGGGAACCGATCATGCCACCCATGGGCAGGGCGGGCCAGAAACTGCCGCCGAGGCCGAAGTAGAGCACGGCCACGGCGCCAAAGGCCGCCCCACTGGAGCTGCCGATGAGTCCCGGGCTGGCCAGGGGATTACGCAGCAGGCCCTGCATCACCGCACCGCAGAGCCCCAGCGTGGCTCCGGCAACGGCGGCGATCAGAGCACGAGGCAGGCGTACTTCGGTGATGATCAGTGAGTAGACCGAAGGTGAGTCGCCGAGACTCTCCCGTAGCGCCTGAAAGACGGGTATCGGATTGGTGCCGAGAAACAGGGAGACTACAAGCAGGAGGACGGTCAGCAGGCTGAAGAGTGTGATGAGCGTTCTCTGGGAGAACTCCGGTTCGGGATTTGTCTCGATATTGCTCACTGCCGACGTATCTCCGCCAGTCGTTCGATAGCGTCGGCGATCATCGGTCCACCGCAGATCCAGTAGCGGAAATCGATGTCGATCATCGGCCGTCCGGCGGTGACTTTTTTCAATGCCGGATGCTTCAGCTGTTTCTGCCCCAGAGAGGTTGTTCCCGGTGCATAGGCTGAGGTGAAAAACTGTTGTGGTTTGACCAGTAGCACTGTTTCCAGGTCGATGGCATTGTAACCGACGATACCATGCTCAGCGGAGATATTACGCCAGCCGGTAAGTGTTAATGCCTCATCGTGGAGGGTGTTCTTGCCGCTGGTATAACCACGGGGCTGGTAGAAGAGGGCGCCGATGGGTTTGTCCGGAAGATTGGCGGTGGCCTGTTCGATTCTCTTGTCCATCCGTGCGATCAAGGCTTCTCCTCGTTGGCTCTGGTCAAGCAGCCCGGCCATACGCCGGATGTTTTCACGGATCTCATCGATATTGGTGGCCGATGAAAAGACCTCTACACGATACCCCAGCTTGCGCATCAACTCGACCATGCTGCGCTTGGTAAAGATGCCGGTAACGATCAGGTCGGGTTGTTGTGCCAGCAGCTCTTCGATCTGACTGTGGTTGATGGGGTAGCGTCTGGCCGCCTCCGCCATGTAGGAGCTGTTGGGTTCCAGGGCGAGATGGGTAACAGAGGTGATCTGCTCCGGATCCGCGAGAAACAGCAGTAGCTGGTCGGTACAGAGATTGGCGGATATCACCTTGCCGGGTCTGTCACCGGCATGGGCGATAGCGGCTACAGTCAGCAGAAGGATCAACAGAGAGAGTAGGCAACGCTTCACTTTTAGAATTCAATTCCTTGCTGTGCCTTGATACCGTTCTTGAAGGCGTGTTTGTTGCTGAAGCCCATGACCCACCTCCATAAATGTAACGCCTCCCTGGGGTTGGGAGGCGCCGGGTTATTGTTACTTCGGAGCATAGTTGAGAGTGATGGACAGTGTCCTGCCCAATGTTTGATAGTCTCCTGAGTACCCTGAGGCTAGAACATAATCCTTGTCAAACAGGTTCTCAACACGACCACCGATGCTCAATTCAGGGGTTATCTGATGCTTATAGGCGAGATTAATAATACCGTACCCTGCCAGTTTTGTTGTTGCCCCGTTATCATTTCTCTCGGAGGCGGCAATCCACTCAGTTTTCAATTCACCCTGGTTGAAGAGCGGGGTGGTCGCATAGAAAGCCAGGCTTTTTTCAGCCCGGCGATCAAGCTGTTTTCCAGTTGAGACGTTTTCTGCATCGAGAAAGGTCAAGCTGCCGGAAATACGGGTCTCATGAATCTTGGTACCAAAGGTGAGCTCGATACCCCTTATCTCTACCTCACTCACATTTTCTGGGTGATAGGTATAAGTATTGGGCGCAGTATTACTTGAGGTCCAACCGATCAAATTGTCTATGTTGTTGGCAAAGAGATTGGCTTTGATCTCTGTTGTCTTATTCAGCTGGTGTGTAATACCCAACTCGGCGCTCTTAGACTCTACAGCGCTGAGGTCGGTGTTACCTTCAGTTATGTAAGTAGTACCAAACCATGTATCCACTGAGTAGGGCCAGAACAGGTCATTAACCGATGGCGCTTTATACGCAGTGCCAACGCTTGCCGTCACCCTTGTTTGTTTTGTCAGGTCACGGCCCCAACCAAAATTCCAAGTGAAGTGATTGCCAAAGTCATCGTGCTTGTCATAGCGCGCCCCCATCTGAAAATCACTGTCACCTTGGTTCCATTGATGTTGTGCATAGAGGCCAATATTATGAATGGTTACATCAATCAGACCGTTATTATCTTTTATTGCGTGATCCCGCCAGTAATCCAGGCCAGCGGTGAGTAGGCCCCGGCCTGTTTCTATGTCATTCTGCAGACCAAGGCTAATACGCTTTGTTGTAATAGTACTGGGGAGAGTAGGGCTCTCTGTCTCATATTCATCAAGTGCGTGTCCTGCTGTCAGGCTGAGTAGCCACTGGTCATTCATCTGTCGCTCAATGCGTCCACTGACTACCTGGTTTATGTAGTTATCATCGCCTGTGTCTGTGAGGTTATTATTAGTTCCTTGTGCCCGGGTGAACTGTAGATTGAATAGGGTGAGGTCATCGATCAGGCCTTCCATCCCGGCACTCAGATTTTTATTGTCGTAGCCAACCTTTGTACTATTACCTTCCACAATTTGGGTTCCAGCGGTATCAAACAAACTGAGGTCGATGCTATAGGACCAGCTATCGCTCATTCCACCAAACCCGGCATTCAACTCTTTTGTGCTGTTCTCGCCCAAGGTGACTCGGGTATAAGGCTTTTCAGTTTTACGGGTAATGATGTTGATAACACCTCCAATCGCATCTGAACCGTAGAGACTGGATTTTGGGCCACGTACAATCTCAACTCGTTCAATTTGTGAAGGTGAGAGATTAGCCCAAGGGTATTCGCCGGTGGTTGATGAAGCGACTCTGATGCCGTTGATCAGGATCAACACGTGATTGGCCTCGCTACCACGGATAAAGATGGATGTGATTTTTCCATACCCCCCATTTCTAGAGACCTGAACCCCCGGCTCCAGGCGAAACAGCTCTTCAACACTGTTGGCTTGGGACTGCTCGATCTTTTTACGATCGATAATCGTGGTATGCGCAATACTCTGTTCAGACTTTTCCGGTGTGCGGGTGGCTGTTACGTTGATGGTGTTCAGGATGTCTGAGGCTTGTAGTTGAGGTGCGATCAGAATCAATGCCATGGCTGCGCCGGTCAGCTTGATATTGGGTTTGCGGTATTCATAAAGGGAACTCATTATGAGTGTTCTCCATCAAAACGGGTTTGATGTGCGCCGGATCACCAATCTGCAATGCAAATTAGAAGAGGAGGGATGGAAATTGCTGATTATTTCCCGCCAGGCAACACATATTCAGTGCAAGCCTGATGGTGAGAAAAGAGTGGTTGTTGGAGGTGGCGCTGGGCGCTGATATCCGTAAACAAGCACTTTCAGACCTGTATCAGGCTCGCTTGAATGCGCCGGCTAACGGATAACCGCTCTGTTGAATATCCCGTTCACCAGATATGCGACGCGGGAGCGGCAGGTCTCCTGACTTGCGGATCATCACCCCTCTTCGCCTTCCCAACGCGGTTGCGTCAGTGGCATGTTGGATCAGGACTACTCGCTCACAGTTGCGGGGACAGTCGAGGTTTAAACCTCAGTTCCCTATTCAGGAGTCGGTTCAGTTGAACCAAACTCCCTGACCCATAGTTGGGTACCGTTCCGAAGCTGCATTTTACGATGGGTGGGGCAGGTTGCAAGCGGAGATTTCAGTTGAGGTAGAAGTTAAGGGGTACTTTGAATGACCATTGTAGGCGGGCCAGTTCTGTGGGAATGGGTTGAACACTTCCGATTTCGCTGACTGTGACAAGCGCAGCCCTATCAAGAATCTCATGGCCGGAGCCGTCGATTAAATGAATCTGCTCGATATGGCCGTCACGGTAGACGGTAAACTCAACCTGGGCTTTACCCTGAAGTCCCTTCCTACGGGCCCATGGGGGGTATTTTTTTGCTGACTCGATAATTTTCTCAAGTCTCGCTCGGTAGAGTGATTCAATCTCTGCTATACGGTCGGCCTCATGCCTGCTTGACGGTGAGTTTGTGCGCAAGTTACCTGAGGCGGTTGCCGCTAGCTTGTTGATGGTGTTAATTGTGGCAGCCTCGGTAACAGTGGGCATGGTTGCTGTTTTCGGTTGGATCGGTGCACTACTCACCTTTGCCGATGCCGGCCTGGTGAGAGACGAAGATCCGCTCTTGTCAGTTACCGTTTTTGCCAACTTGTTCTCCTGTCTCTTTCCGGGTGCCGGTTTTTTCACAGTCTCTGGCGATGTCGGGAGCGTTGTGGGGCGTCTGGAATGGGGAACATTTTTTGCTGTTACTACTCTTCTGACACTTTTGATCGGGCTGTTTTTTACTCTCTGCATACGGTGCTTTTCAGTAACCGCAGAGGTGTAGGCATCTACTTTTTGGGAGATTGTCACCGCAGAGTGTTCAGGTTCGCTTTCGGTGGCTCTCTGGGAGGCAGTGGCAGGTGATACTGTTGGCTTGGTGGCCGGGCGCTGGATGGTTACTCTGATTGGGTTGGGGGCGGTATCAGGCAGGTCGCTGCCATCGGGGAGGGCAGCCACCACAGGTATCAGCAGCAGGGCGTGTGCCAGCAGTGAAAACGTCAGGCTGTAGTGGGTCGGAGACATCAGCTGGTCTGGTCTGGTGTGAGTGGGATTATCTGTTGCCGATGGTATGCGCGAATCTACACCTCAAGACGATTGGGCGTCAACCTGAAGATTATCCATCTGCACCAGTTACTCATCTAATGGCTTGTCCGCTGTGGTCGTGTGGGCACTATCTTATGCGATCTGATCGATAGTGCTATCCTTAGTACGACAATCTTTTGGTTGAAGCCGAGCCGGGAAATTTCTTTGGAAATACTATTTGAACGCTATCTCTGGAACAGTCGCTATAGGGACGTCTCGGCAAGGTAATTTTGATGATACTGGTAGTGTGTTACTTTGAGTATGCCCTCAGTATGCACGTTGAGTCTCTTCTCGATCTGCTCTATCTGGCAGCAGGGATCGCTTTCCTCGGGCTGGCGCTCTACCTTGTACACTTGACAGATGGAAAACACCGATTTTGCTATATCGATCAACTATATAGAATAATATTTATGTTATACAATAAGTTGCCGATAGTAGTTTATGTTAATTCGTGATATTGATATGCCCCTCTGAGTGATTGTAAGGGGTTAGATTTCGCACTATCAATGGGGAATAGATCCGCAAACCATGAGTGTTGATCAGATAAAGCTCGAACGGCTGGTAGATAAGATGCCGACGTTTCCCCAAAGCGTCCATCGGGTAATTCAGATCTGTTCCGACATCAATTTTTCCACTAAAGAGTTGATTACCGTCATCGAGCATGACCCAATCATCACCCTTAAAACGCTGAAACTGGTCAATTCTGCCTATTTTGGCCTCTCCAAGAAGATTACCTCCATAAAGCATGCCGTTGTCTACATCGGCGCCAACACCATCAAGAATGTGGCTATGGCGATCACCACCATGGGTATTTTGCCGAAAGAGGAGCACTCCGGCATCAACCGCAACAGTTTTCTGTTGCACTGTCTTACTACCGCCACACTGGCGAAGTTGATCGCCAAGGGGAGGAGGGTGCCCGAGTCAGAGTTGACCAACTATTTTATCGCCGGTCTGCTTCACGATATTGGTGTGATTCTGGCGGCTCAACTGGTGAAGGAGCAGTATCGGGAGGTGATCACCCTGGTCAATACCGAGGGGATCCCCCTACACCTGGCTGAGCGCAGGGTGCTTGACTTCGACCATGCGGAGATGAGCGCCATTCTGGTGGAGAAGTGGAAGTTCCCGGAAAACCTCATCAACTGCATCCGCAACCATCACAGTCTCCATGAAATGGAGGACCCTCCACTCCTTGAGCGGGTGATCTTTGTCGCCAATCAGGTGGCCAAGTCTCTCGATCAGGATCAGGATGGGCATCAACTTTCGATGATTGAACCAATGCCTGATCACATACACCAATGGCTCGGGATGACTCTGGAAGAGGTACCGGAATCAATATCTGATCTCCCTACCGAACTGGTGAAAGCAGAAGCATTTCTCACTCTTTAGGCCCAAAGTGTTCTAAACTCCCATGTAAATAAACAATAATGAGCCTCTGAGACATCCGTGAAGTGACTCAGAGACTCGATTAGATCAAGGTGACTTGATGGAGATTACATTCCTCGGTGTGCGTGGTTCCATTCCAGCCCCCGGACCGAATACGGTACGTTACGGTGGTAACACCACCTGTGTTGGAATCCGTACCGATGATGGTGATGTGATCATCATCGATGGTGGATCCGGAATTCGTCAGCACGGCCTCGACCTGCTGGCTGAGCTGCCGGTGCACTGCTCCATCTTTATCACCCACACCCACTGGGATCATATTCAGGGACTGCCGTTTTTTACCCCACTGTTTATTCCAGGCAACAAAGTAGACTTCTACGGAGCCTTTGATCCAGTCTATATGAAGGATCTCAAGAGTATCCTCAGTCAACAGATGGAGTACTGCTACTTCCCCGTTCGTGAAAATGAGCTGAAGGCCGAGATCAGCTATAACACGCTAAGAGAAGGGGAAAAGGTGCAGGTGGGGGCGGCAACAGTCAGCTGTATACTGCTCAATCATCCGGTGCTCAACTTCGGCTACCTGGTGGAGGCTGACGGTAAGCGCTTCTTCTTTACCGGAGACAACGAGCCACCGGTGAATATCTACCCAAAGGATGATGAAAATCACGCTGAGTATCAGGAACTGATGGTGGAGCGGGAGAAGCATGTTACTGACTTTATTCGTGGGGCCGACCTGATCCTTGCCGATGCGCAGTACACCAAAGCGGAGTACTTCAAGGACAAGGTAGGTTGGGGCCATGGTAACTACCAGAGTTGCATCGCCATGGCGGAACGGGCGGAGATCCCCCGTCTCTTTCTCACCCACCATGATCCCACCCGCACTGATGATCAACTCGATGCCATCTTTGCCAAGTTGATGGAAGATCACTCACCCGACAGCAGTGTTGAAATCGCCCTGGCCAGGGAACTGCACAAGATCAAGCTTTAGATCTTGCTACTGTGCTCTGAAAGACAGCTATCCAAGCTTATCTCCCTTTAATGATCAGCCATGAGTTTTGAAGCTAAAGCTTCTTATCCCATATCCGTGTCAAATAATAAAAAACTTCAGATCCACACACATGGCAACCGTATCAATAACTTCTCAATAAGTCCCCTCCCGGAAGTTATCACACTGCACGGGATTATTGAGAAGTTACCCGTATCAGTAAATAATTAACTTATTATCGGCATTGAAATTATATATTCTTTGGTTACTATGATCCCCATCGGATCCATCTACCATAGCAGTGGCGCCGAAAAACAACGAATGTGAGTCACGGACTACACGTAAATCACATCAGATAATAAATGAACCAGAGCTGTTGTCGCACTTCATCAAACAACACAAACTAACAAGACAACAGACACTGTAATACTAAATCCACTCAGGAGGTTATATGCATATACGTCTACTCACTGTTGCGGCAGTGGCAGCAGTACTTGCTGTTGGCTGTACAACACAAGAGCAAAAAGCGAAGCCGGCTGCTGCAAAAGCAGCGAAACCAAAACTCATGATGGGTGCTTCAGCCGCCATGCTGGCTAGTACTTGCGTCGGTTGTCATGGCGAGCATGGTCAGAGTAACGGTCCGGGCACACCCACTATTGCCGGCCTTGAGGCTGACTATTTTACCGAGGTGATGCAGGCCTATAGGACGGGTGACCGCTCCAGCACCATTATGGGACGCATAGCGAAAGGTTACACCGATAAAGAGATCGAACAGATGGCCGGGGTCTTTTCCAAGCAGACCTATAGGGGCGTGGTTCAGGACACTGTCAGCTATAAAGCGATTATGGGACGTACACTACATGACAAATACTGCGAGAAGTGTCATGAAGATGGAGGCACCTCAGTTGAGGATACCCCAATGGCGGGACAGTGGATGCCCTACATGCAGACGACAATTGTCGATTATCTGAACGGCCTCAATAATCCTGAGAAGAAGATGACGAAAGCGATCAATAAAATGTTTGCAGAGCATCCCGGTATGAGCAAAGAGAAGCTGGCTGAAGATCTTGCTCACTACTACGCAAGCCACAAATAAGGTAGGAGAGATATCAACATGAAAATTACTCGTCGAGGATTTATACAGACTGCAGGTGTTGCTACTGCAGCCGGCATGGTTGGTGTTCCCTACATCGCACTGGGTGCCTCCAAGAACGTCGTTGTAGTCGGTGGTGGTACCGCCGGTGCAACTGCAGCCAAGTATCTACGTATGGCTGATCCTTCAGCCAATGTCACACTGATCGAAGCCAACAAACACTACTACACCTGTTACCTGAGTAACGAAGTGCTTAGTGGCGACCGCACCATGGACAGCATCAAGTTCGGTTATTCCGGTCTTGCAAAGC
>JBEVXT010000850.1:0-2051 GCA_040505955.1 Sedimenticola sp.
TCCCGCCTACGCGGGAATGACGAGCCGGATGTTTACAGGGAGTTTTTTCCCTAAATTAGTGGTATTGGGTGAGACGTTGCGTGTACTACCGCCAATACCCACGAAGTTATGGCATGATCTGGGACTACACCATCAGATCGGTGAACTGAAATGTCCGCCCATCAAACAGTCCCTTGTCACTTAGCTTCAGCTCAGGAATTACCAGCAGCGCCATAAAGGAGAGGGTCATGAAGGGGGCGGTCAATGCTGAGCCCAGGGATTTGGCCAGATGATCGAGGCGGGCATACTCCTCCCCTACCCGGGTTCCCTCCTGATCACTCATGATGCCAGCAATGGGAAGTGGCAGAATATCAACGCCCTCACCCGCCATTACCGCCACCCCGCCTCTGCTCTCTATCACCCGGTTGATCACTTTGCACAGTGCCTCAATATCGGCGCCTATAGCAATCACATTATGGGAGTCGTGGGCCACGCTGGAGGCAATTGCACCCCGCTTCAGCCCAAAACCCTGAACAAAGCCGAGAGCAGGTTTCGTCGGCTGGTAGCGGTTGATGACGCAGATCGGCAGTATGTCCCGTTCGGTATCGGCAACCACACACCCCTTCTCAACCAGTGGTTCCAGTAGCGCCTCGCCTGTCAGAAGGGAGCCATCCTCAACAGTAATAACACGCACCCTGCCACCTGTGGCAGCTATCATCATCGCCTCTGGTACAACTTTTCCGGCATCGAATATATTAGGGGTTGGCACTTTTAGTGGCGGCAGACACGACCGCCCCTGCTCATTTACAACAACACCATCCAACCAGGTTCGAAGCACCTGAAAATCGATCAGATCAGAAACCTCCACTGCATCCATCGGATCACCCACTCGCAGTTTGCCCAACGGCAGTCGATAGTGATCAATAGGATTGATGGATGCGACCTGTAGTAGATCAAATATCGAGTGACCGGCGGCAACAGCCCGTGCCGCAAGTTGATTGATATGTCCGGCGATTAGATCATCGGGATGCTTATCGTCGCTGCAGAGCATCACCCTGGCGGTGGCCTCGGTGATCAGCGGGTGAAGTGCAGCGAAATTTTTTGCCGCCGAACCCTCACGTATCAGTATCGACATGCCAGCGGCGATTTTCTCCCGCGCCTCATCCAGATCAACACACTCATGATCCGTGGTGATACCCGCTGCGGCATAGGCGATAGCGGCTTCACCCCTCACTCCGGGGGCGTGACCGTCTACGGGAAAGCCCTTCCCCCGGGCGGCATCCAGCTTTGCCAACACCTCTGGGGCGTCACTGAGTACACCGGGAAAATTCATCATCTCAGAGAGACAGCAGACCTCTGGTTCCGCCAGCAACCTGCCGATCTCTGCACAGCTGATTGCACCTCCCGACGTTTCAAAGGGTGTGGCAGGCACACAGGAAGGGGCGCCAAAAAATGCTTTGAATGGTGATTGGCGGGCGTTATCGAGCATAAACTCCACACCCTCCATGCCCAATACATTGGCGATCTCATGGGGGTCGGCAACACAGCCAATGGTGCCGTGGCAGAGGGCAAGACGGCCAAACTCCGAGGGCGGCAGCATGGCGCTCTCAATATGGACATGGGCATCGATAAAACCGGGGATCAGGTAGCCGTGCACAGACGACTCATCACCACACTCGGTAATTGACCTGATGACGCCTTCTGACCAGACAACATCGGCCAAAAACAGCCGCCGCTGCTCCAATGAAACATAGTTGCCCCTGAAATGACTTTCACACTGACTCAACTCAATACCTCCTGAAATGGTAACTATTCAGCTCACTCCTGAAAACCACAGTTATGGTGGAACAGAGGTGTTGTAGGAGTGAACTTGTTCGCGATTAGCTTCGTAGGAGACTCTTCGCGAACAAGTTCACTCCTACACCTGGGTTCCTGACTACCGTGCTGAATAGTTACAAAAAATGTAACTATTCAGCTCACCCCTGAAAACCACAGTTATGGTGGAACAGAGGTGTTGTAGGAGTGAACTTGTTCGCGATTAGCTTCGTAGGAGACTCTTCGCGAACAAGTTC
>JBEVXT010000850.1:2151-17619 GCA_040505955.1 Sedimenticola sp.
CCTGAAAACCACAGTTATGGTGGAACAGAGGTGTTGTAGGAGTGAACTTGTTCGCGATTAGCTTCGTAGGAGACTCTTCGCGAACAAGTTCGCTCCTACGTTTGGGTTCCAGACTACCCTGCCGAACAGTTACTAAAAAATAATCATTGGCACACATAAACTCGTATTTTTTGCCTTTTTATCCTTAAACCGGCTCTGTACTAAAATCCTGAAAACCACAGTTATGGTGGAACAGGGGTGCTGCAGGAGCGAACTTGTTCGCAATGGACTACGAAACCTGCTCTTCGCGAACAAGTTCGCTCCTACGCCTGAGTTCTAAATTACCGTGCTGAATAGTCACCTAAAATTACCGCCTCCATTGTGCCTTGGGAGGGTGCCAATGTCTGCGCTTCAATAGAATTTTCCACAGCACAAATACAGCAATCACTATACCTGAAAAAGTGCAAATAAAAGGAGCTTGGCAAAGCTGAATTAATGGGGGTATAGTCCGCCCCACAGAACAATATGGTGGAGCACTTAATGAGAGATTTTGACCTTCTGATCGTTGGTTCAGGCCCAGCTGGGCAGCATGCAGCGCTCCATTCGGCCCAAATGGGTAAGCGGGTGGGTATTATTGAACGAAAGCCACGGATCGGCGGGGCGGGATTACAAACAGGAACCATCCCCAGCAAGGCACTGCGTGAAGTGGCGTATATGGCATCACAACTTGGCCGCAAGGGGATGCGGGAAGCCTTCGCCGGCAACACCGGCTCCCGGCATGGACTGCTGGCAGAGGCGATTCACCGCAAACAGATGGTGATAGCCCAGCAGGAGTCTGTCATTCTCAATCAGCTAATGGCGGGCGGTATCTCCCTGATTCCCGGCGAGGCATCATTTATTGATGAACATACCCTTGAAATTATCGGCCGCCAACACAAGCCGCGCAGACTCTCCGCCGATGTGATAATTCTGGCCACAGGCTCACGCCCGCGCAGGCCTGCCCATATTCCATTCGATAAAAAGACGGTGCTGGATTCCACCTCGATCCTGAAACTCAAGCACCTGCCGCGCTCACTTCTTGTTGTCGGTGGTGGTGTGATCGCCTGTGAGTTTATCTCGATTTACGCCTCACTCGGTGTTGAGGTAACAGTAGTGGATTCGCATCAACAGGTGCTCTCCTACCTTAGTAAGGATGTCGTGGCAGTGCTGACGGATGCGATGCAGTCGATGGGGGTAAAGTTTCATATGGAGAGCCGCTACTCCACTATTGAGAAGGAGGACGGCGGCATCTGCACCACACTCGAAGGCGGTAAGCGTATCCATACCGACACGGTGCTCTATGCCCAGGGGCGTGAACCCAATTTTGATTCACTTCGAATTGAAAATGCCAATGTCGAGTCGATCGATGGCTGGATTGGTGTAAACAGTCTGTTCCAGACTTCCAGACCCCACATCTACGCCGTCGGAGACCTGATCGGTCGTCCCGCTTTGGCATCGACCGGCATGGAGCAGGGGCGCATGGCGGCACAGCACGCATTTGATTCCAGTGGATCGTCGATGGCGGACAACATGCCGATCGCGATCTACACCATTCCGGAACTCTCGTCGGTGGGACATTCTGAAAGCGAGCTGCGTAGCGCCGGTGTCGATTTTGTTGTCGGCCGCGGCTGGTTTAACAAGAGCGCACGGGGCCAGATCATCGGTGATGTAAACGGATTGCTGAAACTTAACGTGGATCGGTCTACAAGAAAAATCCTCGGCGTCCATATCGTTGGTGAATCAGCCAGCGAGCTGATTCATATTGGCCAACTGGTGATGAATATGGATGGCACGGTGGATGAGCTGGAGCGCAATGTATTCAACTACCCAACACTGGCCGAGTGCTACAAAATGGCGGCAAAAGAGTGTCTGGCGGAGCTGACTGTTCCACCATAACTGTAGTTTTCAGGATTTTGGTACAGAGCCGGTTTAAGGATAAAAAGGCACAAAATGTGAGTTTGTGCAAATAATCATTTTGTAACTCAGAAAACACGGATTTCAGGTGTGAGCTGAATAGTTACATCCAAGCATCCTATTTGCGTTTATTCGTGTTTATTTTCGGCTGGGTTTCGGAGGCAATACAGAAATCGAATACTTAGCAGCATATAAATATAAAACATTTAATATCAGTTAGTTATGAGAAATACTGAGGGTAGCAAGCAGACGATTTCCAAGGTCGACACTAGGTATTAGATCAGCTATTTGATCTAAATCATGTGATATTGGGCAGTGAGGACTATTTTGCCCGTGAAACATAGGTTTCACAAGCGTATGCTTGTTGTCAGGCCATAACGTAAACAGCCATAGGTTGGGAGTGCCTACTGGACAACCAACAGGCTCTGTTGACCGCTTGACTGAAAAGCTGTGAACAGGCGGCGGGTCGGCACACAAAAACCCCATGGCCAAGTCACTGAAGAGATCATGAGGGTGGTTGGTTGGTAATAATACATCAGCAGTTCCGAATATACGGATAAGCTATGTTACCAGGAAATATCCCGCTCTGGATTAGCGGCGGTAAGACACAGGACAAGAATGACAAACAACATACAGACTGAGCCGGACTCCCTCACCGGGGCGGCATCGGCCCCATACTCTTCCGGGGAGAGTACGCCTGATTCAGAGGATTCGATTTCATTGACACCCGAGATGGAGCTGCCAACTGCAGAAGCGCTTCATGCAGTAAAAGAGAAGATCAGCAAGCTCAAAAACGGCAACCACTCAATTATTCGCCGCTATCGCCATGAGCAGGAGCTGAAACCCTACCAGGCGGAGTTAATCAGGCTGCAACAGCATCTAGAGCAGGACAACAAGCGCATGGTCGTTCTGTTTGAGGGGCGAAGCGCTGCGGGCAAGGGCGGCGCCATCCGACGCATCACCCACTATCTGAACGAAAAACACTACCGCACCGTGGCGCTTGGCAAGCCGGATGATGAAGAGCGCAGCCAGTGGTACTTTCAGCGTTATATGAGTCGGCTGCCCCGGGCCGGTGAGATCGTCCTGTTCGATACCAGCTGGTACAGCAGGGCGATGGTGGAACCGGTTCTGGGATTTTGCAGCCCCAAAGAGTACCAAGACTTCATCAGAGGCGTAAGAGGGTTCGAAAATGATCTCACCCGACAGAACACCCTTCTGATAAAGCTCTACTTCAGCATCAGTAAAAAGGAGCAAGAGAAGCGCTTTAATCGACGCCAGGCGGATCCTTTACGCCACTGGAAACAGGATGAGGCGGATATCCAGATCCAGGATCGGCGCTCAGAATTCACCGATATGAAAAGACGGATGCTGCGTTGGACCCATACACACGGTGCACCCTGGACTATCATTCGTTCCGATATAAAACACACGGCCAGACTTAACGCCATGAAGGTCATACTTAATTCGGTACCCTATCAACAGGTTGATCCATACCTGGATCTTACACCTGATCCGGCAGTAGTGATTTCAGGCGCCAGTGAGTTGAAGTTGATGCGGGCGAAGCGCCTGAAAAGTTACGCACCGCGGGGGTGATTCAGCAATTGCTGACAACGTACTCCGGCGAATGATGCGATCAAAGTTACTTTAATTAATTGTAACTATTCAGTGGTATCTGATGAGGTACCATTTTAATCAGGGGTCGGAGTCGATTGCCCACAGGGATGTGGGTAAGGTGCGTGAGCTGGGAGCGGAAGCATTGCACTGAGATTGTGGAAAAATACACCGTTATTCGCCGCAATCGACTCCGACCCCGAGCACAACTGAATAGTTACAATTAATTTATGGAAAGAGGCACGGATTGCATCCGGCAACCGACTTTTTCCCACCCTGTCCCAGCGGGAGATCCTACTGATTCCCGCCGGTAGGGTTGCTTTTTTTGCTGATAAGGCAAACTATTAATCAACTCACTTAATTTTTTGAGGATAAATCATGCGATCAACGAATCCGATAGCATCTCTGCTCGGACACTCGCCGTTCAAGCCGATGCAGGAGCATATGCGTATCACAAAAGATTGTGCTGCGGAGCTTCCCGCCCTGTTTGACGCTCTCATCGAAGGGAATCAGGAGAGGCTGCTGGAACAGAAAGATAAGATATTCACCCTGGAGCAGGAGGCCGACAATCTGAAAAATGATCTCCGGGCACACCTCCCCAAGAGCCTGTTTATGCCGGTGGATCGCCGTGATCTTTTGGAACTGCTGGATATGCAGGACAACATCGCCAATACCGCCCAGGATATAGCCGGGCTGATGATGCAGAGAGACATGACTGTTCCTGAAAAGATAAAGGATCCCCTCACTGCCATGGTGCAACGCTGTGTGGAGACCGTCAATCAGGCGGCTGCGGTCATCGAGACCCTCGATGAACTGATCGAAATCGGCTTCCGCGGAAAGGAAGCAGTCCATGTAGAGGAGATGGTAGCCACCCTGTCCGACACCGAAGATGAGACGGATCAGATGGGCATCGCCCTCACCCGTAGCCTGTTTTCGTTAGAGGATGAGATGAATCCGGTATCCGTCATGTTCTGGTATCAGATGCTTCAGTGGATCGGAAATCTCGCTGACGACGCCGAGCGGGTAGGCAATCGGATGATACTGCTTATCGCACGCTAGGGGGGAGCTACCTACCAATTGCCGCCTGGCTGTTTTCAGGCGTACGCCAAATCACTGATTGCCCGTGCACACCATTATAGAGTGCGCGGATGAGCACGAATTAACTGTTTTTTTTGAGGAGTCCGTTATGGATATCATTTCCGAATGGGGTTTTGTTTTTCTAACCATGGCCATCATTTTCGGCTTTTACATGACCTGGGGCATCGGTGCCAACGACGTGGCCAACGCCATGGGAACCTCGGTCGGTTCCGGTGCCATCACCGTCAAGCAAGCCATCATCATTGCTGCGATATTTGAGTTCGCCGGTGCATTTATTGCCGGTGGCGCAGTCACCACGACCATCCGCAAGGGCATTATCGATCCCAGCACCATCACCGGATCGCCCGAGCTGCTGGTCTACGGGATGCTGGCCGCTCTTCTGGCGGCGGCGATCTGGCTAATGTTCGCATCCAGTCGCGGTTGGCCGGTCTCCACCACCCACACCATCGTAGGCTCCATTGTCGGCTTCGCCGCTGTCGGTATCGGCATAGACGCGGTCAACTGGGGCAAGATTGGTGGCATCGTTGCCAGCTGGGTGGTATCACCCCTGGTGGGAGGATTCTTTGCCCTGATCCTGATGCTCAGTATCCGCAAGCTTATTCTGAACACTGACAACCCCTTCCTGCAGGCCCGCAAGTGGGCGCCGATGTATGTATTTTTAGTGGGTTGGGTCGTTTCACTGGTCACCCTATTCAAGGGCCTCAAACACCTTGATTTTGAGCTGACGGCGATGGAGAGCTTTGTCGCCGCCACCGTTATCGGTCTTATCGTGGCGATTATCGGCAAGATAATGATCAATAAGGTTGAGATTGATGATGACGCGAACAGGGATTACCACTTTGCCAGCGTGGAGAAGGTATTCACACCATTGATGGTATTCACCGCCTGCGCTATGGCCTTCGCCCACGGCTCGAATGATGTGGCCAACGGCATCGGCCCCTTGGCCGCCGTGGTCTCCATCGTCGAGAGCGGTGGGGAGGTAAGTCAGAAGGCCGGCCTACCGCTGTGGATTCTCCTTCTCGGCGGCACCGGCATTGTTGTCGGTCTGGCCACTATGGGCTACAAGGTGATGCAGACTATCGGCACCAAGATCACCGAGTTGACCCCCACCCGCGGATACGCCGCCACACTGGCCGCCGCCATCACAGTGGTTGTCGCCTCCAAGACCGGCCTGCCCGTCTCCACCACCCAGATTGCCGTGGGTTGTGTGATGGGTGTTGGTCTGGCACGCGGTGTCGGCGCCCTTGATCTTCGGGTTGTCGGCAACATCGTTGTCTCCTGGCTCATCACCCTGCCGGCAGGTGCTCTCCTGGCCGCAATCTTCTTCTTCATTTTTAAAGCTATATTCAGCTGATAACGGAGGCTCCCCCCCGGTTAAGGGGGGAGCCTGTCCAATTCGGCACCAAATATAGAGACAGTCTCCCTCCTGGAGCTGGAGCGCATCCTTATACCTCCTGTTAAAAAGAATTTCTGGTCAGTGGACTGGCAAAAGCGGTATGCTTTCGTGTTCATGCTTCCACCTGCGGATACGCTATTAAAACAGAGGGTGGAGAGGGGCAAACGAGGTACTCACCCGGTGGACAAAGGTGTTACAAAAAAGCTGGTAGTAAACCAGATAGATACCTACTGCATTATCGCCGATCATTTTAGACAGCAAGGGCTGAGGGTCTATGTACGTAAAGGTAGTGGTCAACCATCTTTACGAATTTTGGGCTTGGAGAGATAGATAGTAAAGATGGCAACCAAAGCAAAGAAAAGTTTTCTGAAACAGCTCAGAGAGAGCTTCGAGGATCTCGAACAGTGTCATGACGTGGATCTCAAGGAATCCTACCATCTGCCGGAAAAAAAGGTCCGTGTTCCTATCAAGCAGTATCCGATTCAGCTGAACCTGTACCCGGAAGGCCAGGCGTTGCACCTCTATCCGGAAATACCGATGAAAAGCGGCGGCAGTGACAAGGAGCCGTACAGTTATATCCTGTTTGATCCTGAGCAGTACTTCTCCGGCATCAGCGGTTTCATGCGGCTGAATGATGGCGCCAAGCTGGTGCTTGAACCAAAAAGAGGGACTGATATCTCTCAGTTGATCATTGATCCGGTGCCACGGGAACGCCTGCTCAGCATACTCAATAGAAACGGCAGTCTGGTTTTCAAAAATCACTCCGGTAAGTCGGGATCCTGTATTGCACCACTGACCAAAGATAAGCAGCTCAGCCGTATTGCCAAATGGCGCTACGAGAAACTTGAGAGGCTCAGAAAAATTTATGGTGGGCCAATAAAGCAGCTTTCCAACAAAGAGTCGCTGTCGCTTATCAAGTCAGTCAACAAACTGCTGGGGAAGGAGGCGTACCGCCCTGCGGACAAAAAAGGCCGACCCGGCCTGGTGATCAATTTACCAAAGAAGATCATCCCGATACTGGTGGGTGATCTGCACGCAAAGCTGAACAACCTGCTGGTTGTGCTCACTCAAAACGGCTTCCTGGAGTCCCTGGAGGACGGCAGCGCCGCTCTGGTCATTCTGGGTGATGCGGTACACCGTGAAGACAAGGGCCACTACGATGAGATGGAAAGCTCACTGCTCATCATGGATTTCATCTTTAAACTCAAGCTCCGTTTTCCCGAGCAAGTCTTCTATATACGCGGCAACCATGACAGCTTCTCTGAGGAGATCGGAAAAGCAGGCATTCCCCAGGGGTTGCTATGGAGCAAGACGCTGATAAAAATCCGTGGTAAGGAGTACCGGAAAGAGATGGAGCATTTTTACGATCAGCTACCACTGATCGCCTACTCCAAGCACTTCATTGCAAGCCATGCGGCGCCGCCTCTTTCCACCACCAGCCTCAGCGGCCTGATTAATGGTAGGGGCGAGAGCCGGCTCCATCGTGAACTGGTCTGCAATCGCCTGAGAATGCCACACCGACCGGGTGGTTACGGCAAGTCGGACATCAAAAAATTTCGCAAAATACTGAATCTGTCAGCAGACACCCCGGTGGTAGTCGGTCATACTCCGCTGTCACTGGAGGAGACCATATGGGAGAAGGTCGGCGATATCGACAATCACTATATCGTATACGGGGGAAATGATGAGTGGGTCGGGGTGATGACGCGAATCGGTGACAGGATGTTGCCACTACGCTATCCCATAGAACCGTTGATGTCTCTGATCAACTCCCTCTCTGACTAGAGGCCACAGTAACTTCTCTGTATTAGAGGGTTGGATAGTAGTCGGCTGATCACTTGATCAGCCGACTTCAGCATCTGCCGTTTTGGTTACATCCGCTCCATTCTCACCTTGAGAACCGCACGGTCATCTGCTTCCATAACGGTGAGGCGGTAACCCTCCTCTTCAATAAAATCATCCACGGAAGGAATATGGCGTAAGCGGCTGACAATCAATCCACCGATGGTATGGGCCTCTTCCACAGGATAATGCACATAGAGAATGTCATTTACTTCAGAGATAGGTGTTCTACCACTCATGAAGTGGACATTTTCACTCTCATGCTCGATGTAGATACGCTTCCTTGGATTGTACTCATCAAAGTCATAACCAACATCGATTTCACCCACGACCTCTTCGAACACATCCTCCATGGTGAGAATACCCACTGCGGATCCGAACTCATCAACCACAATTGCCATATGATCGTTACGCGCCTGCAACTGGGGAAGTGCACGATCAATGGTCTGCTTTGGGGAAAGAAAGAGCACCGAACTCACATATTCAGATGAGGGTTTTTCCATAATCTCAGGATCCATCAGCGCCCAAGTATCGATGGTCAATACCCCTGTGATATTAGTAATATTTCCCCGATATACCGGCAGCCGGTTGAAACCGTACTTGAGTACCAGCCGCACAGCCTTCTCAGTGTGTCGATTCTCATTGATCCCCACCACATCGGCCAGCGGGATCATCGCTTCACCGACGGTAGTATCGGCAAAGCGAATGATCCTGCGGATTCGTTTGCGGTCGATGGTGGAGGGGGTGGCGGTGGATTCAGATACATCCAGCAGTACCCGCAGCTCCTCCCGGGTGATAAACATGTTCTGCGGAACCGCTCCGTCACCAACGATGCGGGTGATGAAACGGGCGACCCGGCTGAAGATAAAGATCACCGGGTAGAAGAGATAGGAGAAAAAGTGCAATCCGTAAATAATCCGACTGGATATGGTATCGGCCTTCTGCTGGAAGATACTCTTGGGGACAACCTCCCCCAGGATCAGTAACACCGGGGTAAGCACCACAACCGACAACAAATCACCCATGCTGCCAAACAGGTCGATAAAGATGAGGGCGCCAAGGGTGGATATGGTGACGGTAGCCAGGTTGGTTCCCACCAAAGTGGTACCCAGGATCACATCCGGCGTACGGAACAGCTTCAGCACCAAGGCCGCACCACGGTTGCCCATTTTGGCCTGATGACGCAGCTTAAGCTTATCCGAGTTCACCATGGCGATCTCGGAGCCGGAGAAAAATCCCTTCAGCACAAGAAAGAAAATTATCAGAACAAGTTCTAGTACCCAATCCATTACTGCGCCCCCTTCTCTGGCATATCATCAGATGGGGTATCAGCCGCCGCTTCCGACAGCAACTCCTTTCCTTGACCCTCACTTTCACTCTCAAGCAGAGGCTCTTCCTCAACTTCAAGTGCATCCGTATCCTCATCATCCCTATCCCTGGCAGTCGATGAGATCACCTGAACCTGGAGCTGACTGATCCTCAAACCGCTCCGCTCTTTGACGGTAAAACGAAAACCTTCATGGGTCACCTGATCACCCGGTTCCGGCAACCGGTCAAACAGCCTGAAGGCGACGCCCCCAATCGTGGTCATCACCGAGTCCTCTAAATCAAAGTTGGTCAGATTGTAAAAATCAGCCAGGCGCATGTCACCGGGAACTGTGTAACTGTTTTCGTCATCCTCCTTGTAGTACTCCAGCCCCGCCATATTTCCTGAAATTTCACCGAAGATAAAAGTCAAAACGTCCTTAATAGTGACAACCCCCGACACCTCCCCATACTCACCCAATATGATGGCGACGCGGGTATTGTGTGCCTGAAAGTAGTCGAACATCTCATCCACCTTCTTGGTAGGTGGTACAAAATGCGCCTGCTTCAGAATCGTATCCAAAGGAACCGTGGTGAGGTCACTTCCGCTCCTGACAAGCTTGAGAATATCTTCAGAGTGGATAAAGCCGATAACATTGTCCCAGTGCCCCTTGTATACAGGGATACGTGGATGACGGTATTTGCGGAACTGATCTATCAACTCAGGGACAGGCCTGTTGCCGTCAAGAAATTTTATTCGCGGACCCGGCGTCATGATTCTGGAGATATCAGTTTCAGAAGCCTCCAGCAGATTATCGATCAACACCCTCTCTGTAGCATCGATAATACCGGTCTCCTCCCCCTCCTCCAGCAGTGTTCTCAACTCATCGGGCTGTAGAATATTCTCACGATCAACGGCGTCTCCCACCATCATGGTGGTGATGCGATCCGCCACAGCTCGAACCACCTCGCGCAACGGTGTGATAAATATTATCCAGCGCGGCAGAATCCTTGCCGTTATACGGGTAGTGAATTTGATTGGAAAACTGACCGCAACAGTCTTGGGGGTTACCTCTCCGATCAGCAGCAGCAGGGGCACCATAATAAGAATATTGATCCAGCCCACATCCTGCCCACCAAAGGCAAGCATAAGAATGGCCGTCATATTCACCGCCGAAGCGATGTTGACCAGTTCATTGCCACACAGAATGGAGATAATCAGCCGACGCGGCTCATCCAACATCGCATGAATGCTGTCTGAATCCTTGTGTCGTGATTGCCGGAGCTTTTGCAGATCGATACGGCTTAACGAAAATAGTGCAGTCTCTGATCCTGAAAATACCGCAGACGAAGTCAACAGCAGCACTTGAAACAGGAGACGAATGGTCATCTCTATATCAGTGACATCAAGTGGAAGCGTATCAAAAAACGCTCTTATCTCATCCATTCCGGTGCCCGATAGTTATTGGTTGCCCTGATCGGCACTATTGCCCAGCCATGCAATGACCAAGAGCGTTCAGTCGTGAATCAGTGCCGGATCAAAGCGTAAATCGCGACTGAAGCCGCTTCTACAGGCACCATCATCAGGCACTTGAGCAATAGCTGAACATTTGTGTCAATCTAATTGATTATTAACCGCTGCATTCTAATACAATCAGAACCCCACCGGTATGATCAAGGACATCAAACGAAGTCCATAACACAAAAAAATTGAGTTACGAATGATGGCTGGGCAGATTCAATTGATGCCGTCAGACAGCAGCTGATATTGCACTACATACATACATAATATTAATAATTTATAGCCGTTAACTAATAATTTATAGCCATTTCAGCGGCTATTAGACTATAATCCGCCGGGTTTAAATGAATGTGTTCGTGCTGTCTGTTGCTGCATAGACTGTTTATCAGACTATAAAATCCACTCAGCAATTGCGTTTGGTCCAAGGCTGGCCGGTTAATCTGAAATATGCCGCCTCGCCTGAAAATTACATTAACTACATGAAATATAAGATTTTTATATAAATCTTAGCAGGCTGTTCATGCAAAATTCAGAAACTCGAGGTTCACACCTATGTTAAGAAAGATCACCTTACCTACCATGCTCCTTTTCCTTTCGTATGGGTTTTGGATAAGCCCCGACTTCAAGGAGATATCAGCGGGTGTCGCCATTTTCCTGTTTGGCATGTTGGCCCTGGAAGAGGGCTTCAAAGCGTTCACCGGCGGGCTGCTTGAGCAGATCCTGAAAAAAACCACCAGTAGCGTATGGAAAAGCCTCAGTTTCGGTGTGGTCAGCACCACCCTCATGCAGTCCAGTTCACTGGTCTCTGTTATCACCATCTCCTTCCTTAGCGCCGGGCTGATTGGTCTGGCCGCCGGTATCGGTATTATTTTCGGCGCCAATCTGGGCACCACTACCGGCGCCTGGCTTATTGCCGGATTTGGCTTGAAGGTAAAGATCTCTGCCTACGCCATGCCGATGCTGGTATTTGGCATCATCCTGGTATTTCAGAAGTCCAAGAGTCTCAATGGTATCGGTTATATTCTCGCCGGACTCGGCTTCCTTTTCCTTGGCATCCACTATATGAAGGAGGGATTTGAAGCTTTCAGGGACACTATCGATCTGACCGCCTTTGCAGTTGGCGGCTATCCTGGCCTGTTCCTCTTCGCCCTGATCGGTGTCGCCGCCACCGTCATCATGCAGTCGAGTCACGCCACCCTGGTGATCATCATCACCGCCCTGGCCGCCGGGCAGATCACCTATGAAAACGCCCTGGCTCTGGCGATTGGCGCCAACATCGGCACCACCATTACCGCCATCCTCGGATCCATGAGTTCAAACATACAGGGAAAACGACTGGCGGGTGCTCACCTCATATTTAACGCCGCTACAGCGTTTATTGCCATCGCACTTATCTATCAACTGGCGGAACTGGTGGATATTGTCAGTAGCTGGGTTGGTATTGCTGCTGATGACTACACCCTCAAGCTGGCGGTATTTCACAGCATATTCAATACCATTGGTATCGTCGTCATGCTCCCCTTTATTAACCACCTGGTCAGATTCCTTGAGCGCACCATGCCTGAAAAAGAGGTATCCCGCGCCACCCCGAAATACCTCAGTGAAGCGTCCATTGAGCTGCCCGATACTGCTATTGAGGCGGTGCGCCAGGAGACCATTCACCTCTATGACAATGCCTTCGGCATCATCGCACACGGCATCAGCCTGCATCGTCATGACATTCTTTCAGAGCATGAACTTGAGGATATTGTTAAAGAGAGCGGCAAAGTGATGGAAGTTGACTTTGATGCGGACTACAACGCCAATATTAAGGGTCTTTACAGTGAGATCGTTACCTTTATCAGCCGCGCACAGACCATGATGACTCCAGAGCAGGCTGATGAGCTATTCAGACTGCGCGCCGCCGGTCGGGATATTGTGGTGGCGATCAAAGATACCAAGCACATGTATAAGAACCTCTCTCTATACATCGTCTCTGATAATCAACACATCAAGGAAGAGTACAACAAGATGCGTGTCCATCTTGGTGAGGTGATGCGCCAGATAGCAGAGGCTCAGAAAGAGACTGATGATCCAACGGCAGTCCTCGCCCTCGACAGGCTCAGGCTCGAAATGGAGGAGAACGACGCAACAGTGAACGGCACCCTGGAGCATCTGATCAGACAGAACAGCATCACTGCTGAAATGGCTACCTCTTTGATGAACGACTCCGGTTATGCTCACGGCGTGGCCAAAAATCTGGTGCAGATGGGTGAAGCCCTGTTCGCCAGCGGCGATCTCTCGATGAAGGAGGCGGAGCGTGAGCTCTCCCTCACCGACGAGGAGCTTGATGAGGCACTGCATAGCGAAAGCTAGCCGTTGTAAACCACACCACACGCCATCGGTGCTTATCGGTGGCGATGCGTGTAACCTCAGGGAACCCCTGAACAGCCCCGAAAAACCGGGTGATGTTCAGGGGTTTTTTGGTTGTAAATGGCGGTCAAAACTCACGTCAGATTAGTGCTTGGGAATAAATAACGTAACTATTCAGCACCTCAAAGAAATCGCTGGTAACTGTTCAGATTGCCCCTGAAATCTGTCATTATTGGCCGCAAATAAACGCGTATGAACGCGAATATTTGAAAAAACCCCATAGTGCGAATTGGCTATGCACAACAATTCTGTAGCCTGATGGAGCAAACTTGTTCGCGATGAGCACACTACGATGCTGATCGCGAACAAGTTCGCTCCTACAAAAAACATTGAATCCTCAGCAAAACTGGCTTCAGTATCATTGTACAGAGCCATATTCGCGTTTATTTGCGTTCATTTCCGGCTGAGTTTCAGGGGTAATCAGGTCGGTTTTTAAGTACCAATTCGAAAACTTGGATTAGTGAACCGCGAGCGGGTTCAAAGGAGAGTCGGGATGAGGAGTAGGAACTGATCCTTGTCAACTTGCCAGCGGCATCCCTGCCGCCGACAGCCCGATCAGAAGAGTGCCGAATTGATCCATAGATGGGTTACGATCGAGGCGCCATAGCCCAGACCAATCACCGGCGCCCACTTCAGGTGACCAAAGAAGGTGTACTTCCCACGGGCCTGGCCCATCAGCGCCACCCCGGCTGCAGAGCCGATAGAGAGCAAGCTGCCCCCGACACCTGCGGTGAGAGTGACCAACAGCCACTGCCCCATGGACATATCAGGCATCATGGTAAGCACCGCAAACATCACAGGGATGTTGTCAACGATGGCGGAGAGAATACCCACCATCACGTTGGCATTGGTTGGACCCCAATCGATATACATCACCTCGGAGGCCATCGAAAGGTAGCCGATGAAACCAAGACCGCCGACACAGAGCACGACACCGTAGAAGAACAGCAAGGTGTCCCACTCGGCCCGGGCAACCTTCTTGAAAACATCGAAGGCCACCGGATCACCAATCTGTCCAGTATGATCAACCTCGGTTTCAGCCTGCAGCCGACTGTCGTAGGTAAACTCCCTGTGGTAGGTCTTCTTCAGGAAATAGCCGAAGAACTGCAGATAAGCGAGGCCGGTGAGCATACCGATAACGGGCGGAAGGTGCAGGAAGTTATGAAAGCTGACTGCGGTCGTAATAGTGAGCAGAAACAGCACAATAACACGCTTGGCTCCCCGCTTCATCTCAACCATCTCGCCGCCGCCCTGAGGCCGCTCATTGGGTACAGCCATCATCATGATGAAGGCCGGTATCAGCCAGTTGACCAGAGAGGGTACGAAGAGAGCGAAGAAAGACCAGAAATCAACAGCCCCCTGAGCGGTCTGTATGTTTTTCTGCCACACCATCAGGGTAGTGATATCACCGAAGGGGCTGAAGGCACCGCCGGCATTAGCTGCCACCACGATATTGATACAGCCAAGCAGTACAAATCGGTTATTATCACCGCCTACCGCCAGCACCACCGCACACATCAGCAAGGCGGTGGTCAGGTTGTCGGCCACCGGAGAGATAAAGAATGCCAGGACACCTGTGATCATAAACAGTTGGCGGAATCCAAAGCCTTTCTGAACCAACCAGGAGCGCAGCTTCTCAAACACCATACGTTCGTCCATAGCGTTGATATAGGTCATCGCCACCAGCAGGAAGAGCATTAATTCGGCGTACTCCAGCAGGTTGTGGCGTACCGCCACTTCCGCAGCGTTGGCGGCAAAGCCCTCCATACCTTGGACTGTCCAGGCCACCAGGGCCCAGATGACGCCTGCTGCAAAGATCACCGGTTTCGACTTGCGCAGATGAGTGAACTCCTCTGCCATCACCAGTGCATAGGCAAGGATGAAGACGAGCAGAGCAACCGGCCCCACCCAGTGGTGTATGAGTGACGGTTGTTCCATGCTGCCGGACGCCACGGCCAATCCCGGCAGGCCGATCAGCGACAGGATGGTTAATAGTTTATGCACCTTGGATATTCCCCTCTTGTTTTAGATAAGTCACTGATAACAATTCCGTGTAACTTCAATTAGTTAACGCTGAATACTTATCGCCAGGAAGCTGTGAAAGGAGTAGCTTTGAGATGATGCTTAGACAAACGCCAGGAGTGAGTTTATACAATTCCTGGAACAAACATCTGATGATAAGTGCGGTAATTATTGGCGTACTGAATAGTTATTGTCACTTTTACATTCTTGTTGAAGATAGATCATGAAATGGTTCTGCACTCCATGAGGTGTTTTTCGTGCTTATAACGGGACGGAGTCCAATTGAATCGCGGGCATCCTCTCCCCAAAGTACGCCAATTGCCCGACA
>JBEVXT010000850.1:17719-22795 GCA_040505955.1 Sedimenticola sp.
CACTCCATGAGGTGTTTTTCGTGCTTATAACGGGACGGAGTCCAATTGAATCGCGGGCATCCTCTCCCCAAAGTACGCCAATTGCCCGACAAAATCCTGCTGATTTTCACCTTATAGGCGTCTCATGTCAATAACCACTATTTCCGTCAGGAAATAAAAATTCATGCTCTAATAACATGGTTTTGATTGCGCCCTATAAGGGCGTATAAAGAAACCTACCTAATTTCAATCAGGGTCTCTTCGTAGCCTGGGCTGAGCGAAGCGAAACCCGGGGGGATAGTGCAATAACTACCCGGGTTGTAACTATTCAGCACCGCAAGGAAATCGTCAGTAACTGTTCAGATTGCCCCTGAATAGTTACCCCGGGTTTCGTTTCCCTCAGCCCAGGCTACAGCGTCTATTATCTTAATTACTATGACCCACACAGGGATGCAGGGATGCCAAAGCAGCAAGATCAGGATTTCTGACAGGCTCCTAGTTAACGGGCAAGCTGATACTGATGGCGCCGCGCAGGTCGCCAATCTCATAACCCTCTTTCACTTTGCCGGCGATATCCAATTCACCTTTGGGTTGCCCGTGACACTTCATGCACGCTTTCTTGATATAGATTGGTTCCATATAGCGATATTTAGCGCCCACTCTCATGCCATACCCCTCATCGAGTTCACCGCTTTCGAACTTTTTCAGAACACCCGCCTCGAACTGATCGGGTTTATTGTAGGCATTTCGATACTTGAAAGTGGTCTGCTTCAAACCAATACCGGTTTTTGCCTTAAGAATATTGCCGGTTATCCGACCGTAGACAGCGGGAATAAAACCTTTGAACTTGACACCTGGACGATTGATGCGTCCCTGGTTGTTTCTCACCGCCACACTTGAGGCATCCAATACCGCCAAAAGCGCCTTTTTAACCCCGCTGGGGGTGACCTGATCAACACTCATCCCCATTTTTTTCTCAAACGTCTTCCTCATATGAGTGGTCATATAATCCGGCGAAAACCCTTTGTTCCCTTTGGCCGGATCGTTAATTACCCCCTGGTGACCGGCCACTATGCCGCGGCCGATAATGACCATTTTAGCGACCATCCGCGCCGCCTCCTCGGCATTTTCTCCAGCCACAGGTATTGGCGTCGCAGCCAGAAGGTTGGCAGACAATAGCGTGACGATAACTACAATACATCGTGGAATTTTCATAGCTTACCTCTTCGTTGCCGATTCAGTATCCAACCTCACTACCCATTACACTTTAAAGTGGCTGACCACTCTTTTTAGGTCGTTAACTATAGTATTGATCATTTTTCCGGTTTCTGCTGTACGTTGTGCCCGCTCGGCGGTCTGTTCGGCAACCTGACTGATACTTACGATATTGCGGTTGATCTCCTCACTTACCTTATTCTGTTCTGAAGAGGCGCGGGCAATGCGCTCACTCATGGAGCGGATATCGGAAACTCTGCCGGTGATACGATCCAGCGCCTGACCAGCAAGACCGGTTTTGCTAACGCTCTCATGGGCTTTTTCCGTCCCGATACGCATAACGGATACCGCTTCCTTAGCCACCTGCTGGAGTATTTCGATAGTTTTCTGGATCTCCTCAGTGGAGGCCTGGGTGCGACTGGCCAAAGTGCGAACCTCATCAGCCACTACAGCAAATCCCCGCCCTTTATCCCCCGCCCGGGCGGCTTCGATGGCCGCATTGAGCGCAAGCAGGTTTGTCTGATCCGCAATATTGCGAATCACATCCAGCACACTGCCAATCTCAACCGTATCCGTATCCAGACGCTGGATGACGGCAGCAGCCCGATCCGCCTGGTCGGCCATGCTGCTGATGGTTTTTATGGTCTCCAGCACAATCACCTGACCTTCCCGGGTCTCCTTGTCTGCATCTTCTGCGGCGATTGTGGAGGAGGAGATGTTTTCGGTAACATGGTGGATGGCGCTATTCATCTCACCAATAGCCTGAGCTACTTTGTGGGTCTCTACCTGCTGCGTGTCGGCTCCTTCAAAAGTCTCCGCAGCAATCTCCTCCATCTCATCAGCGGCTTGGGAGAGATTGTCGCTGGTCTCCCTGACTCTGCCGATATCACCACGCAGGTTGCTGATCATGCCCTGCATAGCACTGAACAGATCAGCCAGTTCATCCTCACGCCCTGCCGGCAGTTCGACCATTAAATTGCCACCGGCGATCTCGTTGAGTTTGATAACCGCTTGCTGCAACGGTCTGCTGATAGTTTTCTGCACAATAAATACGTTGATGCCGACAATGACAACGGAGGTCGCTACCAGAGAGATCACTATAAACAGAATGCTTTGGTAGATCTGCTGATCAAACAGATTACGGTTGATACCCAGCCTGATCTCACCCATGTTGATATTATTGTCGTGGGTGCTGAGGATGGGCAGGCGGAACTCCCTTAATGAATCCTGCCGCTCAGGAAACACTCCGGCTTTGGCAAGGATATTTCCATCGGAGTTGAAACATTGCACATAGCTGACGCCGGCATCCTTGATCACTTCGTTGAACATGGACTCAAGACTCAACATGTCGTAGTTGAGAATGGGTTGTACGGCGGCGCTGGAGAGGATGCGGATGAGATCCTCACCCTTGGTCTGCAGATTTTGCTCTATATCCGTCTGGCGCATCTGCACCAGCAGGCCACTGAGCAAACTGACCAGAATGAGCAGTGCGATGCTGGAAAACATCGAGAATTTTGCTGCAAGATTGATTTTCAATGAAGAGCGCTCAACATATAAATCCCTGATGAGTTCCCGATTCAAACCACTATGTGGATCAAATCAATCCAGTAAAAAATAGATTACATTTTCCTTTTCTTAAGCCAGCCGGGCTACCTTTCATGTTGTTCCAGATAGCGGCTTATAGCATCCACATAGAGAGAATCTTCATACTGAATATGTACAAATAACCACGTCTTCAGCAGTTGCAGCAATGACTGGGTGACATCCTCACCTTTGGACGCCCTCACCTTGTAAGAGAATATCGTATTTCTGAAAGCATCATGCTCACGAATATGAGCGGTTGCTTCCCTATACCCGGCATCATCGAACAGGGTCTCCTCAAAGATAAAGTGAGTAAGAGTATAGTCCACCAGCGCGATAATAATTTCCGTCACCTCTGAATCATCACCTCCCCGGCTGATATCATGCAGCTGGTTGATATAGCTGACAATACGCTTGTGTTGACCATCAATAACATTGATGCCGGTCTCCAACTCTTCCTTCCAATCCAAGTATGCCATCTGCAGCCCCCAGTCTATCCGAATATCTTTTTCATGGAGCGTGACAACCAGCTACTCTTCCCGTCATCTCCCATGTTCTCCCTGACAATCTCCGAGTAGTCATTGTCATCATTCTTGATGTGGTTGATCAGCCATGTCCTAAGAGAGGCAAGCAACTCCTCAGTGATATCCTCACCGACCTTGAAGCGCTCCACATAGTCACTGACTCTGCGCACGAACAGCTTATGTACCTTTTTGTGGGCTTTGACAAAACGGTAGCCGCTCTCTTCCATCAGCTCCTCTTCAAATGTGAAGTGTGAGAGGGTGTAATCGACAAGCTGATTCAGCACCTCACCCACCTCCTCGCGACTCGCATCGTGCTGTGCATGATTCAGTTGATTGATGTACTCCACGATACGTTGATGTTGCTTGTCGATTACCGAAATTCCGGTATCAAGATCAGGCGTCCATATTAATTGGCTCATGATGACCTCGGATATGTATAAAGGCTGAAGTTGCCGGGAAGTGCGTCTACTGTAACGCACACATGTCCTACCTTATACTGAAGATGTTATAAACGGCAAGCACCGGAGTTACTCCTTGTCCGTGCGTTCGAAATCCGCATGGATAGGAAGCGATAGCGCCACATTGAAAATACTATAATTTTCAGGTAATTACATAATTCATACGTAACTTCTCAAAAAGTCCGTGCACATCTTGAGCATGGGGTCGGAGTCGATTGCATCCAAATAAGGAGTACTTATCAACAATCTCGGCGCAATCGACTCCGACCCCGGGCAGCACTTCCAGAAACAACCGACCGATACTGGATTATTGAGAAGTTACATCCATACTCAATCCTGCCAACACCAAACTAAAAGACACTGTTCGATCCGGATGTATCTCAAACAATAGCAGAGTACTTGGTTTTGAGACTATTCAATCACTCCTCGATTAAGTGGTACTTTTATTTTACTGGCTATCTGATTTACTCCGGCCCTTCCCACCTGCATAATTGCCCGTGATTTCTTGCCTGTATCAAAAAGGCACCCTGGGATAGGCAACCAAACAGAAGAGAGAAGACCATGATTGTTGAAATGTTTACTCCACGTTTCAGTGACACCGATGCACTTGGGCATATTAACAACGCCTCCGTGGCTACCTGGTTCGAAGAGACGCGCCGCCCCATCTTCCAACTGTTTGTTCCCGATCTCGATCCTAAGAAATGGAACCTGATTATCGCCCGTGTCGAAGTGGACTACCTGGCGCAAATCGATTACGGCAGTGATGTTGAGATCCGTACCGGGCTGGAAAAGATCGGCAACTCATCGATGACCGTTATGCAGGAGATTTGGCTTGGCAATGCGTGTAAGGCGCGGGGACGTGCGGTAATGGTTCATTTTGACTATAGCACCAATAGTAGCAGCCCCATTCCACCAACGATCAGGGAGACGCTGCTTACCCATCTAATGGCCGACAGTGACTGAGGCCTGAGGCTAAACAGCCCTTACTGAATGCCATTAACTTAGGTGGAAAATTTCCCGTAAACTTCAGGCTCGTCATTCCCGCGTAGGCGGGAGTAGTGGTGCAGGGATGCACCGTTTACGGACCTAAGGATGGAATCCAGGGGACAGCGCTCCGTAGCGCTGGATACCCGCCTGCGCGGGTATGACGGGAAAGAGGGAAGTTCGACCACTGGGTTCCAACCTATGCAGGGATGACCATGGTATTAAGCTTAAGTTAATGACATTGAGCCCTTACTCATTAAAACACGCACCGCGCCTTGCTGCTGAACACGCTGATAGTTTAAATATCCTGTTGTATAATCAGTGCAAGAGAGCCG
>JBEVXT010000851.1:0-5603 GCA_040505955.1 Sedimenticola sp.
TTTTATGCGCCCGTAGCTCAGCTGGATAGAGTACCGCCCTCCGAAGGCGGGGGTCACAGGTTCGAATCCTGTCGGGCGCGCCATATTTATCGATACGTTACACAAAGAACCGGCAAATAGCTGGTTTTTTTGTGCCCCTTCCGTACTCGGATTGTAAAACGTCCCAGGGTATGTACCGTGATGGGCAAACAGAATGACTACTGCCCTTCGTAGGCTTCAAGCCACAATTGATTTTGGCCTCTCACTCCAATCAAGTATCCTGAAATCATCTAATTATCAGTAACATATTGTTACAAAAGGACTTTTACAAACCCACTGATAAGGTTGGAGGAAAAAATCAGGAGATAAATCAAGTACCCGTCAAGTACCGCTGATAAAGAATTTAAAGCAGATCCCACTCACAAACTCAGGCATTATCTGGAGCCGCCCACCAAGGGATATATTTCATCAGTTTGGGCGCGGCACCAGGATCGTAGGGTACAATCTCAGCTACCTCGACTGCCTCTTTGATCAACCGTGAAGCTTGTGCACTACCTTTCTGCTCAATACCGACACGCCGCATGATGGAGGCCAAAGATTCGTTACGAGACACAGAAGGGTGGGTGTCCTGCTTTTTGGAGGACTTTCACCTCCAATCTGTTGCCCGCTTTCGCTTGGCGCATTGGGTGTCCTCTCTCACTCTCTTGGGTGTCCTCTCTCACTAATTGAGGCACCGCCAAACGAAAGAGGCAGCAACAGATAGGTTTAACCTAATGGTGCGGGACGCCTGCTCTCTACTCTACCCGTTCGTTCTCGGGTTAATAGTCTAAGCTTTCAACAAAGCAGTAGAGAGTTTGTCGAATGAAACACTTACATCTGAGTTTTAAAAAACTAACTATTATTTTGGCTATTACCCTAGTCACGGGAGGGATTATCTGGGCAATAGTTTCCACGCACAATAGTATGTTTAATAAGAATATAGATACTACCTTAGCGCAGGTGGGCAACGGTTTATCTGTACCGTTATGGACACTGGATGTTGCGGGGGTAAGGGAGATAGGGCAAAAAATGATCGAAAGTGACCCGGTTGTCAGCCTGGTAGTTCTTGATGATCAAGGGGACTCTATTTTCTCCGCTGATAAAGATCCTTCAGAAAATGCCATTTTTAAAGCCGCACCGCTCTATTACGGTGAAATACTGATAGGCCAGGTTGAAATGCGATTTTCACAAGCTGCCCTGAATGGATTGATTCGTAGGGATTTAACGCTATTGGCTGGCATATATGTGGTTATGTTGCTATTTATTTATTGGAACTGGCGACTGAGGTCAGAGGTTGCGCGGCGGAAACTAATAGAGGCTGAGTTGGTTCAGTCCAAGGAGGCCGCAGAATCTGCTAACAAGGCCAAGAGCCTGTTTTTAGCCAACATGAGCCATGAATTGCGTACTCCCCTCAATGCAATATTGGGGTTTTCCAATCTTATGAGTTACGACGAGACCTTGAGTGTTAAGCATAAGGGTAACCTGGAAATCATCAACCGTTCCGGCTATCACCTGCTGCAGCTGATAAATGATGTGCTGGATATGTCAAAGGTCGAAGCTGGTAAAATTAAGCTTGAGGTTGAGGATGTTGATTTAGATGCCCTGATTAGGGATATTATCGATATGATTCAGGTTCGTGCCGAACAAAAGGGGCTGCAACTGTTACTTGATCGAACGTCTAATTTTCCTCATGTCATTCGTGGTGATGCGCCTAAGATCCGCCAGATCCTTATCAATCTTCTGAGTAATGCTGTTAAATTTACTGATAAAGGTAGTGTATCCCTGCGCCTGGATGCCAAGGAGAGCAACTCGCTGCAGATTGTGCTCCATGGTGAAGTGCGGGACACCGGTATGGGCATCAGTTCTGAGAATATTGACCGCATCTTTAAGCCCTTCGTGCAACTAGTGGACACGGCAGAACAAAAAGGGACAGGTCTCGGCTTGGCGATCTCCCGTCAATTTGCGAAACTGATGGGAGGTGGGATTTTTGCGACCAGCGATCCGGGCGAAGGGACAACGTTCAGTTTCCATATTAATGTTGAACGGGGCAACCTAGAGCAAGTTTTACTCACTGACAAAAAGGATGCGAGCAGGGTTATTGGACTAGTGGAAGAGCAGGAGGAGTGGCGCATTCTCATCGTCGAAGATCAGTTAGAAAACCAGTTACTGTTACAGCAACTGCTTGAGCCAATAGGTTTTAAGGTGCGTATCGCGGAAGATGGCGTGAAGGCCATCAGGGCCTTCGAAGAGTGGCATCCACACTTTATCTGGATGGATAGGCGTATGCCGAATATGGACGGATTAACTGCTACCAGATGCATTCGTGAGCTGTCCGGTGGCGAAGAGGTTAAAATTGCCACCCTCACTGCCAGTGTCTTCGTGCAACAGAAAAGCGAAGCAATGGAATCTGGCTGTAATGACTTTGTACGAAAACCCTACCGTCCGGAAGAGATTTTTAAGTGTATGGAAAAACACCTGGGTGTGAAGTACCTATATGAGGAGGAAGCAGGCAAACCTGACATAGAAATACCCAGTGCAGAACCCCTTTCGAAAGAGCGGATCACAGCCCTGCCTGAAGCGTTACAAGAGGAATTAAAAAAAGCAGCTACGGTACTGGATATAGATGACATCAACCATGTGATCAAAAAGATCGAACCGATTGATTCTGAACTGGCAACTACCCTGAGACAACGGGTAGAGCAGCTTGATTTCGCTACGATACAGCAGCAACTCAGTTAGGTTGTTAGTCAACACCTATCGCTATCTGTCATCTATCCATATATTTTGTATCTGAGGCTGACCCGCCATCAAAAGAGTCACCCCATTGTGAGACCACATGGTACAGTTTATGTGCTCTGTCTCTTCCACCTTCCTCGATATATTTTTTATACTCTTTTTCGAATTTGTCCCTTAATTCAAGACCCCCCGGCCATTTCTTTGAAAAAGCAATATAGGCATTCACAAAACCTTGAATCGGTTTATTCATGTAGTCAATACCATGAAGCTTATCTTGGTTAAATCGAATCACGGTGGTACATATGTTGATTGAACACATATAAAGATCAATTCTTCCGCGCATTAACATTTGAAGAGCTTGCAACTCTGGTTTTGGACCAGTAATAAAAACTTTCTCGAAGACATGTTGATTATTTTTATAGGCATCAGGATAGTTGTACCCATCATTTAGGCCAAGGCGTAAACCCTGTAAGTCACTAAATTTCTCCCACGTAAGATTATTTGATCTCATTTTAAAGAAAACATCAACGCTCGTGAGTACCGGAGTATCAACATAATGGTATATTTCTAGACGATTTGGACTCTTTGTCAAAGTAAACAGTCCAGCAAATTTGCCTTTAGTTGTTTCATGTTGAGCTCGCTTCCAGGGCATCATTGTAATTACCGGCTCATACCCGATTCTTTCCATTACCTCACGAAGAATGTGGACTGTTGAGCCTACGATTTCACCGGTTTCCTGATCCCTGTAATTAAATGGCGGATGCTCTAATGTCACCATCGGTAACGGCTTCAATGCCACTGCATTCAGCGCAACTATCGATACAAGTACAAATAGAGTTGATTGTTTAATAAACATGGTGTCCTCCTATCGACTTTCCTCTGATTTCAGCGAAAAAAGAAGAAATACCATTTGTAAGTCTCAGCAGCATATCTAGGCAACGATTAACAGCTGATTTATTAAAGCAGTACGCAACTTAACTTGTAACTAAGGAGTGTGCCGACAGTTATCACAAAAACACTCCTTCGCTAGTATAAATATAAGATTGGCTGCTCCTTCTAATTCCTTGCGATCTCCTAAATATAGAATGCCATCTATAAATCAAGCATAGATCCTACCTTATAGATGTCAATTGCCTTAAATAAACAGATATCAATCGAGTCTAAGCTCCTTTAAGGAGAATGCTTCTTTATACCATATTGCCTGCTGTGGAGGGTACTTCACTAGCAGAGCTACCTACAGCTTCAGCGCCCCCGGCTTGGCCGGAAGATCGTCTGCGTTGACCAAAACACCGTTGACACGACTTAGTACACAAAATGTCTTTTGGTCAACACCAAACAGGCTTTGAAAATACACAGGTTGGGTATAGCAGGCTTCTGCTGGCTGCCGTGATATTGTTGCACCGCTCCCCGACGTCCCCCCGCCCGAAAAAGCGCAGTTCGACCAAGCCAACCGACTAATTTGTAAAGTATTTAACAGTAAGTTGTATTTCTCCACGGTTTCCATGCGATGGTTTTTTCAATATCTCTATTCAACAAACCGGATTCTTGGTCGATACTCTGTATATGGTGCGTATCGGCTATTAGGCTTTCAAGGATGATCAACTCAATGCTTCCTATGAAATACGATGAGCAAAAAACCACCCAGCTTGCCGCTTATTTCCTCCAAATAAAGTGAAGGCACGCTGTTTCTGGTAAAACTGCTGAAGCTTCTCTATATCGCAGATAGGGAGGCCTTTAGGGAGCTTGGCCGCCCTATCTCCTTCGATAAATATTACTCAATGGATCACGATCCAGTGCTTAGTCGCACCTACGACATCATGAATGGTGCAATTCAGGATGGGGGGTACTGGAGTGCAATGATCGCACCGAGGTTCGAATACAAGCTATCCATCACTGATGAGTCAGAGGTAAGTTTTGATGCACTTTCCGAAGCTGAACTGGCCATTGTAGACCGGGTTTACAGCGAGTTCGGGCATGTTCCTCGCTTTAGCCTGTGTCGTGTCACCCACTCCTTTGGAGAGTGGGAAGACCCCCATGGCTCAAGCATCCCTATGTCGTATGAGAGCGTCCTTCGTGGCGTAGGTTACTCTCAGGAAGAGGCGGCCGCCTCTCTTGAATACATCAAAGAACAACAAGCCCTATCGGACTTTCTTGAAACCGCGTAAGGAAGTGCATGCCAGAAAAACTAGGACACCCACCACTAAAGCAACTTCAATCACCAACACAGTAAACAGATAGTTTCAGATACATATAGGTTAATTGTGCAAGACCGGGGGTAAAAATAAAGAGAACTGGGTGGCCCCACCGTTCCTACGCGATATTCCAATAGCGTCATGTTTTTCTGTGGGTTTTTAGCAAATACCTTGCAGTTGCCACCGCAGTTCAATAAATACCGCCCCGTAGGAGCGAACTTGTTCGCGATTAGCTTCGTAGGAGACTCTTCGCGAACAAGTTCGCTCCTACGCGATATTCCAATTGCGTCATGTTTTCCTGCGGGTTTTTAGCAAATACCTTGCAGTTGCCACCGCAGTTCAACAAACACTGCCCCGTAGGAGTGAACTTGTTCGCGATTAGCTTCGTAGGAGACTCTTCGCGAACAAGTTCGCTCCTACGCGATATTCCAATAGCGTCATGTTTTCCTGCGGGTTTCCAGCAAATACCTTGCAGCTGCCACCGCAGTTCAATAAATACCGCCCTGTAGGAGCGAACTTGTTCGCGATTAGCTTCGTAGGAGACTCTTCGCGAACAAGTTCGCTCCTACGTGATATTCCAATAGCGTCATGTTTTCCTGTGGGTTTCCAGCAAATACCTTACAGCTGCCACCGTAGTTCAATAAATACCGCCCTGTA
>JBEVXT010000852.1:0-3882 GCA_040505955.1 Sedimenticola sp.
CTCTGTTGATCGGCCCCCAGGAGCAGGGGGTTTGGGTTCTCAACTCTCTTGGTCATGCACGGGAGGTGATTAGTGGAGAGGAAGCGGCGAAGATCGAGGATGCACTGGCCGCTGTTGAGGCGATTATGCGAGGTGAAGAGCCGGATGTGGACAGCTACTTTCCTGATCTGGCCGCAGGCAAGCGGCTTGTCGGGCCACCTGATGAGTAGGGCGGCGATGTTCAAGAAGAGTACCAGCGTCGTATCGGAAAATAGATAGCTGGATTATTTTTAGCAATTCATATCGAGGTTAACTTGGGGCTTGTGATTGTTATTGAGTTGGGTGACGAGCTTTTCTCGGGTGGTACAGGCGCTTGAAAACAGATGCAAAATGATGCATCTTTAGCACTGCGGATTTAAAATGGCAGGAAGGAGAGGATGAAGTGTCGATTGCAGATAACTGGGGTTCTGTTAAACAAACGATGGCTGGTATCCTGGGCCTGCTGATATCGCCAAGCATCGCATCTCCTGAAGACGGATTTCTATTCTTACCCGAGGCTCTATTACTCCTAACTCATGGCGGTGGCTCATGGGGTAGATATTAATGAGGCTGATCTTGATGGTAACATCATTAAAGTTAGGCTGGTGTTCTAGAGATAATAGCCATCACATCAGTTGTATTAATACGATCTTTGGCCAGCCGGCCACGTATCTGACCGCAATAATGAGGGATCAAGAGAAGTGGTGCCCTTCATGCTGACTCTCCCTATAGTTTTTGTGGCAATCGTTTGTGTGCTGGTTCTTGTTCAGTACAAGAATAAATCTTTTACACCGCATCAACATTGCTGCGAGGGGCATACCGAGAGATCTATTCTATCTGCAAATATACTGTCGACGATAGGTGTCGCAATACTTTGGACGGTTTTCTTTTTTCCATTGAAAGGGTGGGGTGCTCCCGCATTTATCGGTATCGCATTCGGAATTTGTTTGGCGCATGTAGTGTATTTGGTGCTCCTTTATCGGGGGGAGACAAGGTCATCTATGTATCACGTGGTCTTGAATAAGAAAACGCTTCCTTCAGGGGTTTTGATTCTGCATATTGTCATCATTCTTGTGTTTATTTTTGCTGAAATAGCCGGGATTAGAATCTACCTAACCGAGTTTGCAAATTATGATCGTCGAGCTGTGTACATTCCATATTTATCCGGTGGTGTAATCGCTATCTTCGCACTCCTTTACACAATGAAAGGTGGACTTCGCGCGGTGCTAGAGACAGATGATTGGTTGATGTTTCTAACGATATTAATATTTGTATCTATATTTGGGTATTTGATTTTATTTCAAAGCGACGGCGTAGGGCAATTCCTTGGTCGAGGATTTTCGCTTGCGGTAAATGATTTCAGTCTGAGATATTTGCAGGAGTCTACGGTCGTCTCTGCTCTGCAGTATGTGGTGGCGGCATTGTCAATAGTCGGGTATTACTTGATTATGCCCGATTACTGGCAAAGAAACTTGTTGTTGTCTTCGGAAAAAAGATCAAAAAGAAGAAATACTATCATACTATCCTGTGTGATCAACCTTTGTGTGTTGGCATTTATTTACGCTCTCGCCATCCAGTCAAGAAACGCTATGGATGTGGATTTACTGGTAGAAAATTTCGTTCAAAAGCCAATTTCGATGGAGGGAATGTGGGCTTTTGTATCTATGGATTTATTTGGTCCTTTTGTAGTGATCTGGCTGTTTTTGATTGGTTCAATATCATCGATAGACTCGATACTAATAGGTTTGGTTTTTTTGATGACGAGAGAGAGTGGTTTGAATCTATCTCATGATAATAAGGAGCAAGTTACAAAGCAGTATAACAAGATTTTGAAATTGGTTATTGGGTTGTTTGCCATTATATACATTTGCTCGTTTATTCCAAATCCACAGCTGTTCGTCATAGTGTCCTTGTTTTTCGGTTCATTGCAAACGCCTTTGCTGATTTATCTTTTTGTAGCAAGGTGCTATGGGGAACCGGATGGTAAGCAGGATCGGGTAGTATTTATTGCGTTTATTGGGTACTTAGTAATGGTGTTCTTTAACTGGTATTGTGATATCCATGTGTATTATCTAGTGTACGGTTTTCTCTCAGGAATTATTGTTTACTTTGCTTTGCCTTTTGTTAGACAAATGGAGGCCAGAGGATGACTTCTTATGCAGACACTTTGGAGTCGTTTTTACAGTCACTGAAGAACCCGATAGGCATAATTCTTCCCTCATTAATTTTCATATTCTTGGTGCCAAGCGTGTTAAACAAAACAAATCTGGTGCTGGATATGGGGCCGCTTGGTTCAAATGGAGACTCTCGAACGTATTTGGTTATGCCTGCAGATCAAGAGCAGGAAGGTGTGCATATCGGTCCTGAGGTGGGAGAACTCCATAGAACTGTGTTGAAAGGTCGTGTCGCAGCACAGATTTCGGGAGAAAAGCTTGCAGGTAACGAATACTTGTTGAAAAAAACTGATGAGTGGTTTGCGCCAATTGTGGTGGTCATAAACGGCCATGAGGCAGGTGGAATCAAGCTAGAAGGCCTTGAATTTTCAGATGAAGTGAGAGTGGATGGATTTGGTCGAGGGTACTTGGTGCGAGCCACAATTCAAAACTGGACAGCATTTGCAAATAGCATTATGTGGTGGGTGAATACTCCACTCCTGTTGCTTGGAATATTTGGCGCTGTCGAAGCTGTAAAAAAAGCTGTGAAATGGTTAAAGTGTCCACGAGAAAATCCTGGCGACGCTTTACAAGCGGAACCGAATAGTAATGATAAAGATAATCGTGATATAGGTGTCAAATGAGTAGGTTAGGATTGGCAATTTATGCTGGTGGTAACCACTCTTTCTACATTGCAGGAGTTTTGAAGTACCTCCGTGAGAATGGATTGGTATTTGATGTGGTTTCCACGTACAGTGCGAGCTCTGGTGTTTACCCATATTTTATTTCCGATCGGTATGAGAAAGGTATGGAGCAGTTTCTCAAGTGTTTTGGCGATAATCGGAAGAATATAGATCTTGGTGGTTTGTTTAAGGGGCGGTATATCTTTCCTCATGATGCGATTTATGAGTGTATGGTAAGGAATGCGGTTAAGGAGTATGTATATATCGAAGATAAGGGCGTCCATGTAGAAGCAAGAATAATTCTCTCGTCATTCAAATCGAACTCTCTTTTGTATCGCATCGTGGGCTTGTTTAGTTTTCTGGCTTTAATGCTGTATTCAAAGACGAAGAGAACTCGCGGAAATTACTATCTGGACTTATTTAAGAAGGTCTTTGGAGTGTGTAACGAGGTATTCGTGGTTAAGCCAGGAGAGGCTCCAAATCTTGATGATCTGCATTTTAATATAATGGGATCCTCTACACTTTATCCATTTATAAAAATTAGAAAGTATGCAGACAAATATATGCTAGATGGCAAATTCTCATCCGAAAATCCAATCACTTTGTTAGAGGATTGCGACTGGGTGTTGTCTATTCACGGTCATTATAGCCACGTTCCAGATCGAGAAAACCACATCATGCTTCTGCCGGATAGAAAACTAAAATATTCCGTTACAGATTATTCTTCCAATGAACCGATGGTTAAACTTTTTGAGTTTGGGTACAAGGATGGAGCCAGATTGATTGATAAATTGCATGGAACCCCTTTTTTGCACCGTTTGGCTTAGTGTTGATGGTATTGATTCATGACGGGGTGCCAGTTTCAGCTGAGGCCGAACGTTTTCTCAAGGAGGCCCGCTTCCCTTACGCCATCGGCTACGGTCTGACGGAAACTGCCCCCCTGGTGGCCGGTGCAAAACCATCGGATACCCGCCTGCGCGCCACCGGCCCGGCCTTTCCGGGGATGGAGATCCGTATCGACAACAGTG